>CAMVHW010000004.1 GCA_947167395.1 uncultured Bacteroidales bacterium | reverse complement strand
TCGAGAAACCATAACCAGCAAAGACGTGTTTGACGCTGCTATGGCAGGCGACGAAATGGCAAAAGAGATATTTGACTATACAGGCACACTGCTCGGACAAAAACTTGCCGACTTCATCGCCTTCTCCGCACCTGAAGCCATCGTCTTATTCGGTGGACTGACCAAGGCCGGAGATATACTCCTGCAACCCATTGTTCGTGCTATGAACGAGAATGTGGTTCGATTCTGGAAAGACAAAGTGAAAGTTCTCAAAGACTCTGACGCTGCTATCCTCGGTGCTTCAGCCTTGGCTTGGGACGTGAATGCTCAATCACCTATGAACCCGTCATGAGAATACTCTATCAGTTCCCATCGTGGCTGCAAAACGTTTATAAAGAAGCCTTTTGGCGTGGCAACACTGCTCATAAATGCGTTTATCTCACCTTTGATGATGGTCCCATACCCGAAGTAACTCCACAAGTATTGGATCTGTTAGACCGTTTCAACATAAAAGCCACCTTCTTCTGGGTGGGTGATAACGTTCGCAAGTATCCCGAAGTGGCAAAAGAAGTAATCAAGAGAGGACACCATATAGGTAATCACACTTTTCACCACATATCGGGCTGGAAAACAGCGGTCGAGCAGTACAAAACGGAGATACAAATGACAGATGCCATCATAGCCGACACCTTGCAAGACCAAAAGCCTAACGAACGACTCTTCCGTCCGCCATACGGCAAAATGAAAAGACAAGCATATAATTGGCTGATTAAGCAGGGATATAAGGTGGTCTTATGGGACATAGTAACGCACGACTATAATCGTAATTATACTCCTGAACAAATAGAACAAATAGTTATGAAATACGTCAGAAACGGCAGCATACTGCTTTTTCACGACAGTATAAAATCGCTACATAACACGCTGAACGTTCTGCCGACACTCATTCCTCGTCTTCAAGCAGAAGGCTATAATTTTCTATTATTACCCGAACATAATTTGTCGTAGATATTTTTTTACGATACTTTTGCGCGATTTTTTATAAAAACGTTGATTGATATGTTAGATGCTATTCGTGAGTTCATTGGCGTTCTACATTGGGGTGACGCTTTTGCTGCATTCGTTCTTCTTATTGCTATCATCGACCCGATAGGCAATATACCTATCGTCGTTCAACTGCAAGACAAAGGTGCTAAGATACACCCATGGAGAGCAGCACTCTATTCTTTCCTTATCTTCCTCATTTTCCTTTTGGTGGGCGATTTGATGCTCGTCATCTTCCAGTTGGACATACGCTATTTTGCTATCGCGGGAGGTGCCGTTATTATGTTACTTGCCTTGGAAATGGTATTGGATGTTACCATATTCAAAACCACCGAATTGGGAAACGAAAGCAGCGACCTTATCCCCTTGGCTTTTCCTCTCTATGCCGGTCCGGGGTCGTTTACGGCTATGCTCTCTATGCACGTCAATTATAGTATAGCCACTCTGTTTGTGTCAGTTGTGATATGTGTCATCACTCTTTATATCATCCTTCGTTGTACCAACTGGCTCAAAATACACCTCGGACCAATCGCTTTGTATATTGTACGTAAATTCTTCGGAGTGATTGCTTTTGCTATATCAATACAAATCATACTAACCAACTTCTTCTCGTGTCTGCACGGGGCATAACATTTGCCGATGTCCGCCGCTTGTCGCAGCAAGCGGGACTTGACGATATAGGTGTGGTCGCTCCCCAATACTGGGCCGAACAAGCCGACTTTATGGACGGGTGGCTTTCTAACGGACTGCACGGCAATATGGACTACCTCACACGCAATCGCGACAAGAGATACGACATTCGACAATTAGTACCCAACGCACAGACGGTCATAGTGGCATTGTTGTCATACGCTCATTCAGGGCACGACTACCATAGGACGATGAAAAGCACGCTCTACCGATTGCAAGAATTGCTTGTTAAAGAGTTCGGACAAAACATCGTTTCGGCTGAAAATCAACATATCTTTTGCGACTCGGCACCGGTTTTGGAACGTTATACTGCCATCCAAGCAGGATTGGGATTTATAGGTAAAAACCATCAACTCATACACCCCGCCTTAGGCAGTATGGTACATATAGGAGAATTGGTATTACAAGTGCCTGTGATTGACACTCCTGAGGTTGAACCTGTGGAAAAACGTTGTGGTAACTGTACCAAGTGTATTGATGCCTGTCCGGGAAAAGCATTGGGACTACCGGTGTGGGACGCAAGAAAATGTGTAGCATATATAACTCATAAATGTATAATCTGTCAACAAGTTTGTCCTTACAATGGAAGCATTATCTAATCTGAAGATTGCTCTCGCATCCGACCACGCGGGCTATCTGTTAAAACAAACAGTGATTGAGTTCCTCTCGCAGCAAAATGCAACTACCAAAGACTTTGGGTGTTACTCCACTGACAGTTGTGATTATCCTGATTTCGCGCACCCTTGTGCAGAAGCAGTAGAGAAAGGTGAGTATGATTATGGCGTTATCATCTGCTCAACAGGCAACGGAATAAGTATGACTGCCAACAAACACCAACATATTCGTGCAGCACTATGTTGGGACATACCACTCGCACGATTGGCACGACAACATAATAATGCCAACATACTTGCGCTGCCGGCTTCGTTTATAGACCAACAAAAAGCGATTGATATTCTTCAAACGTTCTTCACAACCGACTTTGAAGGAGGTCGTCACCAACGGCGCATTGACAAAATTCCTTTGGCATAGAATCGGCAATCTCGTCAGTGCCGCTGGGCACTATCTTTTGGCTTATTTGGGTATAATACGATTTACCCATAAGCCTTTTTTTGTGTCCGTTGAACCTGCTGATTTTTGCCAACTTCACTGCCCGCAATGCCCTGTCGGTATAGGCAGGAAAAGAACAGCCAATCGTCATACTCTCTCTCTTGATTTGTTTGATAGACTGCTCTCTCAAATAGCGGATAGCGTGATGGTTATCCATTTCTATTTTCAAGGTGAACCCCTTTTGTGCAAAGACTTGCCCGCAATGATTGCCAAAGCACATCAACAAGGCATATACACCATTGTCAGCACCAATGCTCAAAATCTGACTGAAAAACTCGCAACACAACTCCTGCAAGCCGGACTGGATAGAATAATCATCTCAATGGACGGACTCACGCAGCTGACTTACGAAAAGTATAGAGTAGGAGGGAAGATAGAGAAGGTGCTTAAAGCACTGCAAGTGTTGAAGCAACTGAAAAAGTCTCTACATAGCCGTATACATATAGAATTACAATGCTTACTGCTTCGCTCCAACGAGCACGAATGGAAACAACTCAAACATTCTTACCGACATCTCGGAGCAGATAGCCTAACCTTCAAAACAGCACAATTCTACGACTACAAAAACGGTGATTCGCTAATGCCAACCGACCATAAGTACAGCCGATACAAAATGAGTAATAATGGCAAATATGAGTTGAAACATAAACCGAAAAAGATATGTTCCCGACTCTTTTTCGGTTGTGTAATGGACGTTATGGGACATATACTTCCCTGTTGCTTTGATAAGAACAAGCAGTTCACCTTTGGCTCTATAACTGATTCTTCTTTTGACGAAATATGGCAATCGAAAAAAGCCTGTATGTTTCGCCAAAATGTATTGTCCGACCGCTCTCATTTCGCTATTTGTACCAACTGCACCGAATAGACTTGAATAAACTTTTTAGGAAAAAGCAATAAAATTATTGCATAAAACCAAAAAGTACTATCTTTGCGCGCTTTTATGCTCTTAATGAAATAACTAATATCACTTTATATTATGGCAAAGAAAAATGAAATCAACAAGCAAGACGAAGGTCTTAACGAAGTAAACGAAGCAATGTCAACAGCAGGTGCTTGGGTGGAAAAGAACAGCACTCTTCTGACTGTTATCGTAAGTGCAATCATCGTTATTATCGGTATTTGTATCGCTCTCAATGTGTATGTCTTCAAGCCTAAAGCATTGGAAGCAAGTAACGAAATAGCCAAAACAGTCGTTTATTTCTCTGCAGGTGAGTGGGAGAAAGCACTTCAAGGTGACGAGGCTGACTGCCTTGGATTTGAAGAAATTGCCGACCAATACAGTTGGTATCAAGAAGGCGAATTGGCCGCTCTATACGCAGGTATATGCCACTATAAATTAGGCAACTACGAGGATGCTGCCGCTTACCTTAAAAAATTCTCGGCTGACGACCTTACTATCGACCCCGCTTCGCGCCAACTCTTGGGCGATGCATACGTGCAAATGGGCGACCTCAATAAAGCAGCAGTCGCTTTCCGCTCCGCTGCCAACTCAAAAAACGATATCATCGCACCGATGAGCCTAAAAAAAGCAGGACTCGTTTATCTTGAATTAGATGACAAAAAATCCGCTAAAAAAGTGTTCGAGATGATTAAAGACGAATATCCTACCTCTACTGAGGCTATGGATATAGACAAATACATTGCTCTTGCTGAATAACTCCTGCCGTGACTACCAATCTTAGCAAATATGACGCTTCCAAACTGCCTAAAACGGAAGTGGTGGCAAAACAACACTATGCCATAGTGGTGGCTGAATGGAACGCCGACATAACCTATAAACTATGTAATGGCGCACTACATACCTTGCATAAAACAGGTGTACCCGATCACCATATTCAGATAGTGCATGTCCCCGGAACGGTAGAACTGACCTATGCTGCTGCCAAGTTAATGGGAAAGGTGGACGCAATTATCGTTATCGGCTGCGTCATTAAAGGCGACACTCCCCATTTTGACTATGTATGCCAATCGGTTACACAGGGCGTTACTATGCTTAACGCACAAGGCAAAACACCTGTCATCTTCTCTGTGCTTACTGTCAACGAGAAGCAACAAGCACGTGATAGAGCCGAAGGTAAATTGGGCAACAAAGGCGTAGAAGGGGCTATAACAGCTGTGCAAATGGCTAACCTCAAACATATTGACTGATGTATGAAGGTTTATAAATTCGGCGGTGCATCCGTTCGAGATGCAGAAGGTATTCGCAATTTAGCAAAAATAGTTAAAAGCACTAACGACAATCTGATGATTGTCGTTAGTGCTATGGGTAAGACTACCAATGCATTAGAAGGACTTACCCGTGCTCTCTGTCAGTACGACTTACGTGATTTTGACCGTCTATACGACCAAGTGGTCAGTACCGGCGAACTGCAATCCACACGTATTGTCAGTGCCTATCTATCTCACTGCGGCATTGGTAATCAATGGTTGGATATGACACAGATAATGGTTACCGACAACGAATTCAGACACGCCAATGTCGATATGGCTGCCACCAAAGAAAACCTTATTAAAACGCTTAACGAACACCCTTGTCAGGTCTATGTTACCCAAGGTTTTATTGCAGGTACAACCAATGGCTTACGCACAACATTAGGGCGTGAAGGTTCCGACTATACTGCCGCTATATTGGCTAACCTTTTGGATGCCGAGTCGCTCACTCTGTGGAAAGACGTACCCGGAGTTATGACTGCCGACCCTACTATGGATAGTAATGCCAAACTGATAGAACAGATGTCCTACAACGAGGCAGACATATTTCTTCAGCAAGGAGCACAAGTTATTCATCGTAAGACGATTGCACCTCTGCGTGACAAGCATATTCCTCTCTACGTCAAACCCTTCCTCCATCCCGAAGAACAAGGTACACTAATCCACTAATTCTCTATCAATATGTCGCTCTATCCGCTTTTATTTGACCAGATAGTCAAACTCAAGATTTGGGGTAAAGAAATATGGTCGCTGTCCGGCTACGGCAATGACCAATCAATTGTCAATAACGGTTTCCTCCAAGGCAACACATTAGAGGAAGTGTTGGAAGTGTATATGGACGAATTGGTCGGCGGAAAAGTATATGACCGATTCGGAAATAACTTTCCCTTGCTATTCAAAATTATTGATGCTCAAGACGACCTGAGCATACAGGTTCATCCTAACGATGAACAAGCAAAAGAGTGGGGGCAAGGCGGCAAAACGGAGATGTGGTATGTTTCGAAAAGTTCCGATGAAGCCTCAATTATTTACGGTTTTTCTCGTAACACTAATCCCTCGGAAATACGCTCACTGATTGACAAACACAAACTGAAAGATATTCTTCAAGTAGTACGTGTTAAGAAAGGTGATGTAGCATACATTCCCGCCGGTACGGTTCATACATTATGTAAGGGTACGCAGGTTGTTGAGGTGCAGCAATCCAGCGATATTACGTTCAGGCTATACGATTACGACCGTGTTGGAGCAGACGGCAAGACACGTCCCTTGCACATAGAGGAAGCATTGAGCGTACTTAACTATAAAGCGTCATACCAACCCTTGGTTGAATATGACGAACGGCAAACAAACACTCTTTTAGTGAACGATCCGCATTTTTCCATTCGTAAACTTACCATAACCAAGCCTTTAGATCGCGATTATGTAAGATACGACAGTTTCGTTGTTCTTATGTGTCTTAACGGAGAAATGCGTATCAAATCGGAAGACAATGAAGACGTTATTGTTCGCAGGGGGCAAACTTGTCTTATTCCTGCAAGCCTGTCTGCAATAAGACTTATTCCTTCTACCGAGCAGTGCGAACTATTGGAAGTGGCTGTACCATAAATCATTGAATCTGTTCCAAGACTCTTATCTGTTGCTCCAGTTGCTTACAACGCCCTTGTAAGTGTTCTTTGTCTTGTTCCGCAGTAATGATTTGTTCTGACATATTACTGCGTTCTATACCCGAAGATGTTTGGTAGGTTTGCCTTAATGCGGATAATCTTTTTTCCACATCTTGTAGTTGTCGGCGGCATTCTTGCAATTGACCAAACAACGCTTTTCCTTCCTCTGTTCGGAAGTCCTCAATGGAAGTATATATGACCTCATCGTTGATAACAAAACGTATGGACTCTGTTTTTTGAGCCTTTTCTTCGTGTTGAGGCTCTGTTTTTCGCTCCGGCATAGTGCCTACGTGATAAGTTTTTAACTGTGCATATAGTGCCAACGAATCGCTTTCCATCGTTCGAGGTAAATAATTGGTTTGTTCTTCCAATACAAAACGATAGACAATAACGCTATCTGCAGAACAGAAACGGTCGGTGGCAAAATAACCTATACCCTGTTGTTCGTCTGCGGCATACAGATAATCGTTATATTCAGAATTGAATGGGAATCCGATATTTTCAGAGTTGGTAAATGAGTTGGTGGATGAGTTATAACGCGACATATATATATCCCATCCGCCTAAACCGTCTTCCGATTGTGAAGCAAAATACATTGTTACGCCATCGCTCATCACGAACGGAAAGTCTTGTTTGTCTGACCGATTGACGCTTTGAGGCAACTGCTCCGCTTTAGCCCAATCCGCCAATAAGCGGTATTGTTGGAAGATATGGCGATTGGAGTCATTGTCAATAGCATAATAACGTCTGTCTCCACGCTGATTTTCGTAAATATAGTCGTTCTGCTCGTTGCTTAACAGTTTGCCGCTCTCTTCGCTTAAAGTGTAGGCATCCAAGATGTGTTGTTTAGCCACGATAACAGAGTCAATGATTTGTAAGTCTGCCACTCTCTTGATATACCGTTGGCGTTTTTCGGCTATCTCTATTTGCGATTGAATATAGTCTTTACGTTCATCGTGAGGCTTTAGCGTGAGGTATTGCTTATATGCATTGACGGCTTCTTCCGATTGCCACAGGGCTTGGTAACACTCCCCTAAAAAAAGGTAAGTTAAAGGATATTTCTTACCTGTTTTGTCGAATAGGGGTATGGCCTTGTCCCATTGGCTGTTTTCCTGATAACACCGTGCCAAACGATAGGTATAGAGAATGTTGCGAGGGTTCTTTTTATATAATTTCTCATATTTAACCAACGCTTCTTCATATTTGCCCGACTCAAAAAGGTTATTGGCTTTTTCAGGTGATTGAGCAAATGAAGAGAGAGAAAAAATAAGTAGAAGAATGTATATGTATTTCTTCGATGAAATCATAGAAAATGTATGTTTTATGTTGTGTTACGGGCGAATCTGACCATCGCCTTCCACTATCCATTTATATGTCGTTATTTCTTCCAAACCCATAGGACCGCGAGGTCCCATTTTTTGAGTTGAGATACCTATTTCCGCACCCAATCCGAACTCTCCGCCATCGGTAAAAGAAGTAGGCAGATTCCAATATATACAAGCAGCGTCTATCTCTTTCTCAAATCGTAATGCCGCCTCTCTGTTTTCAGTGATGATAGACTCGGAATGACCGCTGGTATGCTGTTGTATAAAACTGATAGCCTCGTCCAAAGAGTCAACCACTTTGATGGACAAGTCGTATGACATCCACTCTTTACCGAATGTGTCAAAATGATATTCCACTTTGCCGTCCATAGGTGCAAGCAGTTGACGAAGGTCTTTCTCCCTGTCTTTATGAATAACCAAGCAATCGAGAGCGTTGCAAACGCTTATTCGTCTTGTCTTGGCATTATTGATAATACGTTGCCCTTTCTCCAAATCGCCGTCCTTGTCAAAATATATATGTACCACACCTGCTCCTGTTTCTATAACGGGTACTTTGGCGTGGTCACGAACAAAGTCTATCAAGCGACGGCTGCCGCGAGGTATGCATACGTCTACATATCCTACTGCGGTCAGCATTGCCTCGGTGGCTTCGTGAGTGGCGGGTAATAAGGTTATGCAACGCTCGTCTATACCTTCTTGGCTCAATACGCTGCGGATGATATTCACTGCGCATATATTACTTTGCTCTGCGTCCTTGCCGCCTTTCAATACCGACACATTACCGCTCTTAAAGCATAGAGAGAATACGTCGTAGGTTACATTGGGACGCGCTTCGTATATCACTCCGATAACTCCATAGGGAACGCTGATACGATGAAGATGTATGCCGTTGGGCAGAGTGCTTTCTTTGCTTTTCTTGCCTAACGGAGAGGGCAGTTGGGCAACGTGACGCATATCATTGGCTATGCCGTGAATACGTTGCTCGTTAAGCAAAAGACGATCGTACAACGGATTGGCTTTATCCATTTTTTCCAAATCTTGTCGATTGGATTCCAATATGATAGAGATGGAATCTTCTATTGCATCAGCAACCTTTCGTAGTATGCTGTTGCGCTGGTCGTCAGATAGCAGAGATATAGAGCGAGAGGCTTCTTTGGCTCCGACAAAAAAGTTCGTTAAGTCAGTATTCATAAGTGTTTAGTGGTAATAAATTCGTGTGTTTTAACGCCGCAAAAGTACTGCTTTATTTGCCACATCTACAAGTCAGTTTTGCTTTTTATCTTAAAAACAACCTTATAGGTTGCATATTTATCATTTTCACTCTACTTTTGTCGCCGCTCTTAACCAAAATCGGGTTCATTCCCGAATAGTTATTATGATTATAGATAAAATTGAAAACGCAGATTTGTATTATGACAGCGTTCCCGGATTGGAACGTTTTATTCAGTTCTACAACGACAATGAGTTAGAACAATTTCCCGCTTGTAAAGTCCGTCTGGACGGTGACGACTTATTTATCAATATCATAGACCTTAAAGGTAAAGACGAGAAAAGTCTGCCTATGGAGGCTCATCGTGATTATATTGATATTCAGGTTCCTATGACTGATACCGAAACGATGGGTTGGAAACCTCAAGTGGATTGTCAACAGGAAATCCAAGAGTATGATGAAGGTAAAGACGTTGAGTTGTTCAGCGACGCTTCGCAGATTCTTTTTGATGTCCCCATCGGGTATTTCGTTGTATTCTTCCCCAGTGATGCGCACAGACCCGGTATCGCTCCCGGTCGCTCTTTGCGTAAACTGATTGTCAAAACTCGCGTGCAATCGTAATTTATTATGGCTCAAACACATAAGACGAGGCTCAAACTCGTCGCAAACGACCCCTATCTGCTGCCATTTGAAAGTGCTATCCAAGGCAGATTTGATTACTCCTACCAAAAACAAGAACAAATAACCAATGGTCAGCCGCTTGTTGACTGGGCTAACGGCTATTTATATTTCGGCTTACACCAAACTTCCAAAGGTTGGGTAATGCGCGAATGGTTGCCTGCTGCCTCTGCTGTTTATATACTCGGTGATATGAACAACTGGCAGAAAGACGAGGCTTATCGCCTCAAACGAATTGATAACGGCGTTTGGGAAGGTACTTGGAAACGCTCGCAGATAAAACATCAGCAGTATTATAAACTATTGGTTGAATGGGACGGAGGTAGCGGTGAGCGCATCCCCGCATACGCTAATAGAGTTGTGCAAGACGAACAAACCAAACTCTTCTCTGCGCAAGTATGGACTCCCACAGCCTATGAGTGGAAAAACGAAGCACATCCCAATATAAAGAAGCAAAGCCTTTTCATTTATGAATGTCATATAGGTATGTCAAGTGAGCAGCCCGTGGTGGCTTCATACGAGCATTTCCGACAGGAAGTGCTGCCGCGTATAGCGAATTTGGGATATAACTGCATTCAGATAATGGCTATTCAAGAGCACCCTTATTATGGCTCTTTTGGTTATCACGTGTCTTCTTTCTTTGCCGCTTCTTCGCGTTTCGGTACGCCGGAAGAGTTGAAAGCGTTGATAGACGATGCTCACGGACGGGGAATGGCTGTTATTATGGATATTGTTCATTCTCACTCTGTTAAGAATGAACAAGAAGGTCTTGCTCGCCAAGACGGCACTCCCTATCAGTATTTCCACGACGGTCCGCGACGCGAACACCCGGCTTGGGATAGCCTGTGCTTCAATTATCAGAAAAACGAAGTCCTTCATTTCCTTTTGTCTAACTGCAAGTACTGGTTGGACGAATATCGTTTCGACGGTTTCCGTTTCGATGGTGTAACATCGATGATGTATCTGAGTCATGGCTTGGGTGAGGACTTCAACGGATATGATTGTTATTATACTCCTAATGCCGACGGAGATGCTATCTGTTATCTTACCTTGGCTAACCAACTCATTCACGACTTTGTACCCAATGCCATCACCATAGCCGAGGATATGTCAGGTATGCCCGGCTTGGCTGCCCCGCGTAAGGATGGCGGTATAGGTTTTGACTATCGTATGGCTATGGGCATACCCGACTTTTGGATTAAGTACATAAAGGAAGTTAAGGACGAGGATTGGAAGGCAGGACATATATTCTACGAGATGACCAATCGTCGTGGTGACGAACGTAATATATCTTATGCCGAGAGCCACGACCAAGCCTTGGTGGGAGATAAGACTATCATCTTCCGTTTGGTTGATTCCGATATGTATTGGCACTTTGAGCATGGTCACGACACCTATATGGTCAATCGCGGTATTGCACTCCATAAGATGATTCGCCTCATTACGGCTTCCACTGCCAACGGAGGTTATCTCAACTTTATGGGTAATGAGTTCGGGCACCCCGAATGGATTGACTTCCCGCGTCAAGGTAATAACTGGAGTTACCATTATGCTCGTCGTCAGTGGTCATTGGCTGACAATGAGAACTTCTATTATAGCGACCTCAATCGTTTCGACAAGGATATGGTTCATCTGCTTATGACAGAGAAGTATGCAGCCAAACCATTTATGAGCAGTCCGATAGAAGTGCTGTGGGATAAAGAAGGCGACCAAGTCCACGCTTTTAGAAGAGGGAATCTTATTTTCGTGTTCAACTGGAGTGGTCAGCGTTCGTATTTCGATTATGGCATCTTGACCGAAGAGGGTAGTTATCGTGTCGTACTTAACACGGATAATACAGCCTATGCCGGTTTTGGATTGGCAGACGATTCGGTAGAGCATTTTACTAATCCTGACCCTCTGTATCAGCCTGACCATAAAGGTTGGCTCAAATTGTATCTGCCTGCACGCTCGGCAGTGGTGCTAAAAAAGAATCATTGATTTATTCAATGTCTTAAATCGACAGAAAAAGAATCCGAATTATTCCGATTAAATCGTACTTTTATGAGAGTTATAATCGAACCTTCTTACGAACTTGTTTCTCGTTGGGCTGCTAATTATGTTGCTCAACAAATCAATAACTTTGCTCCCAAGGAAAGTCGTCCTTTTGTATTGGGTTTGCCAACAGGCAGCAGCCCCTTGGGGATGTATAAGGAACTGATTAAGTTATACGAATCAGGTAAAGTGTCGTTCCGTAATGTCATAACTTTTAATATGGATGAGTATGTAGGTATTGCCGAAGACCATCCGGAGAGTTATCATTCTTTTATGTGGAACAATTTCTTCTCGCATATAGATATACGCAAGGAGAACGTTAATATCCTCAACGGCAATGCGGCAGACCTGATAGGTGAGTGTGCTCGCTACGAACAAAAGATTATGCAGGCGGGTGGTATCCATCTCTTTGTAGGCGGTATTGGTCCGGACGGTCATATAGCATTTAACGAACCCGGGTCGTCCCTCTCTTCTCGTACACGAATAAAGGAACTGACCACCGACACTCTGATTGCCAACTCCCGTTTCTTTGATAACGACCCTAACAAGGTTCCCAAGAGCGCACTAACCGTAGGTGTTGCCACTATTATGGATGCCAAGCAGGTACTCATATTGGTTAATGGTCATCAAAAAGCACGTGCTTTGTTGCACGCCATAGAGAAACCCATTAGCCACATGTGGACTGTTTCCGCTCTCCAAATGCACCCTCATGGTATTATAGTATGCGATGAGGCTGCCTGCGACGAACTGAAAGTGGGTACATACAAGTATTTTCTCGATATAGAGAAAAAGAACCTCAATCCCGATACTCTTCTGTGATACTATATGGGGTTGCAAGTAGGCTTGTTTTACCCCATATTTATATTTTTCACCCCGAAAAATTCCGTTTAATCCCTACTATTTTGCTATCAGCGGCGAATGGTTGAGCGACTTGTTGAAATGGCATATTTTTGTCGCGTTTTGATATGAAAATGACAAAAAATGCACATATAAACAAGATTAAATTATGACACAAACAAAACATTTCTTTACCTATCTCAATAAGGTAATGAAGACCAACTGGAATGGTCCCGCTTTTAGTGACTTTGGGGAAAATGTAAATTATACATACGGCGAAGTTGCTATTCAATTGGAGAAACTTCGTCTTGCCTACGTGGCTTGTGGCGTTAAACCCGGTGATAAGATTGCTTTTTGCGGCGTTAATAGCAGCAACTGGGCAATCAGTTATCTGTCCATATTGGCATACCGTGCTATCGGTGTAAGTATATTACCCGATTTTACGGGTGAGGACATTGAGAAATTAGTTAATCATTCCGAAGCCAAGATACTGCTTGCCGGACCTATGGTCGCCAAGAAAGTTAAGGCTGAGAAGATGCCTAACCTGCGCGCCATTATAGGTTATATGGATTTCAGCGTTATCTATGCAGCCGATGATGATATACGCGAAGCCATAGCCAATATGGATAAGTTGTATGAGGAGGCTCATCCTAACGGTTTTACTGCCGATGACATCAATTATCATACCGACAATCTGGACGAGTTGGCACTGATTAACTATACTTCCGGTACCACAAGCAGCCCCAAGGGCGTTATGCTGACCTATCGCTCATTGAGTACCAACGTAACTTTTGGCGTAGAGCATATCCCTAACGACCCGAGCAAGACAATGGTTTCGCTTTTGCCCTTGGCTCACATGTTCGGTATGGCTTTTGAGTTTCTCTATCAAGTGGCAGGCGGTACACATATTTATTATATTCCTCGTATGGCTACTCCCACTCTGATGAAGGCTTTCAAAGAGTGTAAACCATATCTTATCTTTATGGTTCCGCTTATTATAGAGAAGATCTATCAAAAGAAACTGCGTCCTATTGTCAGGAAGCCTATTGTACGTTTGATGTGGAATATGCCTATTGTGGGTCGAATCATCCGCAATAAAGTTAAACAAGGTTTGCTTGACGCTTTCGGCGGCAAGGTTGAACACCTTATTATAGGTGGTGCTGCGCTCAATAGCGAAGTGGAACAATGCCTGAAAGACATTAACTTCCCCTTCCTTGTAGGTTATGGTATGACCGAGTGCGGTCCGCTCATCTCTTACGTGCCGTGGCAGGAGTTTAAGTTACATTCGTGCGGTAAGATAGTTGACCGTATGGATCTGCGTATTGACTCAACCGACCCGCAAAACATTGTGGGTGAGATACAGGTTAAGGGTGAAGCCAATATGATAGGTTACTATAAGAACGAGGAGGCAACCAAGGCAGTCTTTACCAAAGACGGTTGGCTCAGAACAGGCGACTTGGGCGTGGTTGACGCTGACGGATACCTTTTTATTCGAGGAAGAAGCAAGAATATGATTCTTGGTCCCAGCGGACAGAATATCTATCCGGAAGAGATAGAGAATATAGTCAATAGCAACGAAGGAGTGGCAGAGTCGGTAGTGGTGTCTCGTGAAGGTAAGTTGGTGGCTCTGGTGTTCCCCGACGCTGATTATGATACCGCAGGCAAGACGATGGACGAGATGAAAAAGCAGTGGATGCAACTCTCTAATAATCGTTTGCCTCAATATAGCAAGATAGCAGATATAGAGATTGTTGACAAAGAGTTTGAAAAGACTCCGAAAAAGTCTATCAAACGCTTCTTATATTCATAAAACTGATATGCAGCATTATTTGGCCTATTTGGATTCGATGATTGCGCACTATCCCGATCAACTCGCGTTGGTCGATTATTCGGGAGATGATGCAAAGAGTTATACATTCAGGCAACTTGGACAGCAAATCCGTCATTTGGATTTGCTGTTTGAGCGTATGGGGATAAAGGCGGGTGATAAGGTGGCTCTTGCAGGTCGTAATTGTGCCAACTGGGCTGTGGCTTATTTGGCTATTGCTGCATATAGAGGTGTTATCGTAAGCATTCTGCAAGACTTTGTGGCACAGGATATAAGCCGCTTGCTCCAACATTCCGATTCGCGTATGCTCTTTGTCGGACCTTTTGTGTGGGAACAACTGAAAAATGAAGAGTTACCCGAAATGGAAGCCATCGTTTCTCTTTCAGATTTCTCTATTCTATACGGAACGGAAAAGGCTTGGCATACTTGGGAAGAATGGAACGATACTCCTGTCTCGGAAGATGAGTTTGAAGGCTTTTGTACGTACAACCTCGACGATTTGGTTCTTATTAACTATACATCAGGTTCAACGGGCAATCCTAAGGGTGTAATGCTTACCAATCGCTCGTTGAGCAACAATGTGGAGGTCGGTAAAGAAACGTTGCCTGCTCTTCCCGGTGAGAAGATCGTTTCTATGTTACCATTGGCGCACATGTATGGTCAGGTGTGCGAATTGCTCTATCCTCTCTGTTCGGGTTGCACCGTCTATTTTCTCTCTCGTACTCCAACGCCGAGTATATTACTCAAAGCACTGCAAGATGTCCAACCCTATTTGGTGGTAACAGTGCCGTTGGTCATAGAGAAGATTTATAAGAAACATATTGCTCCAAAGGTAACCAAACGCAATATCCGTATATGGTGGAACGTGCCTATTGTGGGAAATATCATCCGTGCTGTGGTAAAGTATAACTTGAAGAAGACTTTTGGTGGCCATCTGCGTTACTTTATCTGCGGCGGAGCGGCAATAGACAAGGATGTTGAGCGTTGTCTGATGGACGTTCATTTCCCTTTGTCGGTAGGTTATGGGATGACCGAATGCGGACCTCTTATCGGTGGTGAGATGGTGCATAACTTCAAGGCCCGTTCAGGCGGTAAGCCGGTTAAGGGAATGGAAGTGAGAGTGGCTGACCCCAATGAGAACGGAGTGGGTGAGTTGCAAGTAAGAGGCGACAATCTGATGATAGGTTATTATAAGAACGAGGAAGCCACCCAAGCGGCTTTCACTCGTGACGGTTGGTTCCGTACAGGCGACCTCGGTACATTGGACAGAAAAAAGAATATCTTTGTCAAAGGACGACTGAAAACAATGATTTTAGGTTCGACAGGTCAAAATATCTATCCGGAAGACATAGAAAGTCGAATCAATAACGACTCGTTGGTGGAGGAGTCGCTTGTAGTGGAGAGGGAAGGTAAACTGGTGGCTCTTATCTTCCCCGACCAAGAGAAGGTCAAATTGCAAGACTCGCTCAAAGCCGCAGCGGAAGACCTGCTGAAACGTATCAACGAGATGTTGCCTAATTATAGCAAATTGCATCATGTGGAAATAATGAAAGAAGCATTTGACAAAACTCCCAAAAGGAGTATCAAACGTTTCTTATATCATTAAGAAGGGACTGAAAATTATTATTATATGCTGTTACTTTTCTTATTAGGTTGGCTGCAACTGCCAACCGTCAATGTTACTGCTCAATCTCCTGAGCAGCAGGCAGAGGGTCATTCACTTATTTATACTGTCAGCGGGCAAGAGTTGCAATATCTGCCCATAGAGTCGGTTAATGACCTGTTCACTTATCTTCCTTCCATTGACCTTCGCACTCGCGGAGGTAACGGCGTTCAAGCCGATTTGAGTATCAACGGCAGTTCGTTTGACCAAGTGGCGGTGTATATCAACGGCGTTAATCTCTCCGACCCGCAAACAGGTCACTATGCACTCAATATACCTATTTCGGTCGAGATAATCAGCCAAGTGGAAGTAAGGCAAGGGGCAATAAACATCATCACTCGACCGAGAACATGCCTTCCGGACAGTATAGAGAGCCATAATCGTTATACGGCAGAACTGACAGGCGGTAGGTTCGGACTATGGAACACTACCCTGACAGGTCAATGGCAAAGGCAGAGACATTGGCATGTCGCGTCCGCTCAATATAATCAATCCAATGGTTATATATCCAATACAGACTATCGTATTGCCAATCTCTATTATGCCGCTAATGTTCACGGCGTGGAACTGCAAGCGGGTAGTCAATACAAGGATGCCGGTGCCAACTCGTTCTATTCGTTAGCCTCACAAGACCAGTTTGACGCTACGCGAACAGCCTTCCTTACTGCTCGTTATCAGCATCGTTGGGACGCATGGGGATTGGACGCACAAGCATCATATAGAGCCAACTACGACCGATATGAATGGCATAGAGGGCAAACGGCAGGAGGCAATAAACACTTGTCGCAAACGGCTGCGGCTTCCGTATGGGGTAATTATAAAACCGCCTTCTCTCGTACCGAAGTCGGAGTGGAACTTCGCAACGAGAATATACTATCAACAGGATTAGGGGATTCTTTATCGGGTAAACACTTGTTTCCGCTTGGTAAGAACAGACTGAATATCAATTATTCGCTGCGACAGGCGTTCAACTACGAAAAGTTGAACGCAAGTATAGGCGCACAAGGCAGTTGGAACAATATGTCGGGCAATCACTGGCGTGGAGATTTGTCCTTATCCTATCGCTATGCTCCTATGGGACAAGTGTCATTAAACGTATTGCGTTCACTCAGGTTGCCTTCATTTACCGACCTTTACTATCACGCAGGTATTCAGCGAGGTGATGTCAACCTTTTGCCTGAACGTTCTTGGACGCTTGATTTGGGAACTCAATATACTTGGTCATATCTCACCTTCCGTGCCAATGGTTTCTATCGTTTCGGCAGAGATATAATCGACTGGCAACTAAAAGACGACGGTCTGTATTATGCGACCAATATATCAGGTTTGGACGCTGCCGGATGTGGTCTGTCGGCTATGTACAAACCTCTGGTCAGTCCGCTTGACCATATCAGTAAGCCGTGGATTACTCATGCCGAAGTATCGTACGCTTATAACCATCTGTTTTTGAATAATGTTGACCTGACCAAATCTATGTATTTGGACTATTTGAGTCATAAGTTGGTAGTTAGATTGGATCACCGGATATATAAAGGCTTTGGTGCTTCGTGGTCATTGACTTG
Organism: uncultured Bacteroidales bacterium; assembly: GCA_947167395.1. Taxonomy (GTDB): domain Bacteria; phylum Bacteroidota; class Bacteroidia; order Bacteroidales; family Paludibacteraceae; genus Colicola. Next base: position 17,341 of record CAMVHW010000004.1, on the reverse strand, counting down.
GCAAAATCGTGAAGGAAGTTATACCAAAGACGGACAGGTATTGCCCTACGAGCCTGTATGGCTTTTGGACGGGAATCTGTTCTATCAAAACAGTATGATGTACATTTCGCTTGGCTGCACTAATATGACTAACGCGAAGTACTATTGTTACGGTGGTATTGTTCAACCCGGTATTTCGCCCAAAGCCACAATTAAGGTAACACTATGATTTGTTCGTAAAAAAAAGTGAGAATCGCTGTTGTATAGGTTTGTGAAACACCATACTTTTGCACGTTCAAATAAATAAACTTTTTCAAAAATCTTATTTACTATGGAAGCAAGTCCTTTCAAAGTGTTTGCAGGTAGTCGCGGACAAGATATAGCCCAACGTATCTGCCGGTATCTTAATTGTCAATTAGGCAAAATTCGTGTTGATCGTTTCTCCGATGGTGAGTTTGCTGTTTCTTTTGACGAGTCTGTACGTGGTCAGTCTGTTTATTTGGTTCAATCTACCTGTCCTTCGAGCGACAACCTGATGGAGTTGCTGCTGATGATTGATGCAGCCAAAAGAGCCAGTGCGTACAAAGTAATTGCCGTTACCCCCTATTTTGGTTGGGCACGTCAAGACAGAAAGGATAAACCCAGAGTAAGTATTGGTGCCAAATTGGTGTCAGATATGCTTCAAACGGCAGGTGCAGACCGTGTTATCACCGTTGATTTGCATGCTGACCAGATACAAGGTTTCTTCGACATACCAGTCGATCATCTCTATGGTGCCAACACACTGGCTAATTATGTTGAGTCGCTTAATTTGGAGAACCTGATAGTTGCCTCTCCCGATGTGGGTGGTTCCAAGCGTGCTGCGGCTTTCTGCAAGAAACTGCATGTATTAACCGATAAGGAAGTGCCTATGGTTATCTGCTATAAACACCGTCCTGACTTCAATAAGGTTAGCGAGATGCGCGTTTTAGGTGACGTGGAAGGTAAAGATGTGGTTATCGTGGACGATATGGCAGATACAACTGGTACACTGTGTAAGGCTGCTGATGTGATGATAGAGAACGGTGCCAAATCGGTTCGTGCCGTTGTTTCTCACGGTATAATGTCCGGCAATGCCTGCGAACGCATAATGAACAGCCGTTTGGAAGAGTTGGTCTTCACCGACACTATCCCGTTTGATACCGCTCGTTGCCCGAAAGTGAAAGTGGTAAGCATAGCCGAACCGATTGCGCAAACTATCCTTGCCATACAGGAACATCGCTCCATAAGCGAACTTAATATACGCTAATCCCTATGCTTCGCTCGTTGTTCCTATCCTTCAGCCGTACTTTTCTTCTACTCGTATTGGGTATAGGTTTGTCGGCTTGTCATAAGACCGCCAAGACCGAGCCTGTACGTCCGTCTTTCAATGCCGATTCGGCATATTCTTATATACAGACGCAAGTACAGTTCGGCCCTCGTGTTCCGTCGTCTATGGCTCACCAAGCGTGTCAGCAATGGTTGAGGCAGACCTTGGAGCGTATGGGCGGTTCGGTGGAAGTGCAGAGAGGAATGATGAGTGATTATAACGATGAGGAAGTGCCGGTGGTGAACATAACGGCTCATTTCGGCAGCCGCAATCTTAACAATCGTATATTGCTTGCAGCCCATTATGACTCTCGTCCTTGGAGCGATGAAGAGCCTTTCTATGAGCAGCGATTCACTCCGATAGACGGAGCCAATGATGGGGCAAGCGGTGTCGGAGTACTGCTTGAAGTGGCAAGACAATTAGGACTGAAACAAGCAGACTCAACCCTTAATCACGGAGTGGATATTATTCTCTTTGACTGTGAAGATATGGGGACACCATCGTTCTATACGGGGACACAAAAAGAAAACACCTTCTGTTTAGGCTCGCAGTTATGGTCGGAATGGCGACATATTCGTCCCGAGAAGTACCAATTCGGTATCGTGCTCGATATGGTGGGGGCTGCGGATGCCGTATTTCCAAAAGAGTACTATTCGTTGCAATATGCTGACAATTATGTGGAGAAGATATGGCGTGTGGCTAATCAGTTAGGGCACGGCAATCGTTTCTCCTCGCAAAAAGAGTACCCGATAGTGGATGACCACTATTATATCAACACCATAGCCAAAATCCCCTGCGTGGACATAATTCACTATAATAGTCAAAGTGACACCGGCTTTCCTCATTGGTGGCATACGCAGGACGATAATATGAACAATATAAGCCGTGAGACACTGCAAGCCGTGGGTGAAGTGGTGATGAAGGTTATAGAATAAAAATTGAGTTAAATGAACGAGTTACTTCATATTGAAGATTTGCACGCCTCTATTGAGGGTAAAGAGATATTACAGGGTATTAACCTTACTATTCGTGAAGGTGAGATACACGCCATTATGGGACCTAACGGAGCCGGAAAATCCACTCTTGGTGCTGTCTTGGCAGGTCATCCCTCTTACGAGGTAACACAGGGTAAGGTCGTTTTCAGAGGCAAAGACCTGTTGTCTATGCCTGCCGAACAAAGGGCAAGAGAAGGTTTGTTCCTTTCGTTTCAATACCCTGTGGAGATTCCGGGTGTGAGTATGGTTAATTTTATGCGTGCCGCACTTAATGACAAGCGTGCTTACGAAGGCAAGGAACCTATTGCTGCCACCGATTTCCTCAAACTTATGCGCGAGAAAAAGCAGTTGGTGGAGATGGCGGACAAACTCAATAACCGTTCAGTTAACGAAGGCTTTTCGGGAGGAGAGAAAAAGAAGAACGAGATTTTCCAAATGGCAATGCTTGAGCCGCGTTTGAGTATATTGGACGAAATAGATTCGGGCTTGGATATAGACGCATTGCGTATTGTTGCCAACGGAGTCAATGCCTTGCATAAAGAAGATAATGCCTGTTTGTTGATTACTCACTATCAACGCCTGCTCGATTATATCGTTCCTGATTATATTCACGTATTGGCGAACGGAAAGATTGTTTATTCCGGTGGCAAAGAATTGGCAAAAGAGTTGGAAGAGAAAGGCTACGAATGGTTGAACATATAATAAATAGTGAAGAAAAGAGAGATTTTCTTTTTCTCAATCCTCAATCCCAAGACTTGCTTTTTCGTCAAGAGAAAGGTTCTGCCTTACGTCTGTTCTTTATTGATTACAGCAATATAGAGGGGGAGAACAGATTCCGTGTTAATGTGGAGCAAAAAGGAGAGGATTGTAGGACGGAGATTTATGTTCTTTCTTTTTTGCGTGGTCGTTATCGTCAGCATTTCACCTCTCGTATTGTTCACGCAGTGGGCAATGGTTATTCTCGTCAGATTATCAGGTATGTGCTCACTGACGAGGCAAAAGGAGACTTTGCAGGAGATGTTGTTCTTTCTCCCAACGCTCAACATATAGATGCTCAACAGAGCAATCGTAATCTATTATTAAGCAATACAGCAACTATCCGAACTCGTCCCTGTCTTGAGATTTACGCTGACGATGTGAAGGCTTCTCACGGTTCTTCCACAGGTCAGTTGGACGAGTCCGCTCTCTTCTATATGCAACAACGCGGGCTGTCTTTTTCAGAAGCCCGCGATATGCTTGTACTTTCTTTTATGTCTGAATGTATTGAGCCGATAGCCGATGTTGCTCAACGCGAAGATTTAATGCATACGTTGTATAGCATACTCCAAAATGCCTGACATACTTCTGCGAACAGGCGAATCGTGGAAGGTGGATTCCAAGAGTTTAATTGCTTCCTGACGATACTTATTCATTTGGCGATAAGCGTATTGCACTCCTTCGTAGCGCATAACGAAACTGCGTATCGTTTCCTCGCCTTTTTTATCTAATGGCGATTCAGCCAGTAGGCGTATATAGTCAGCCTCCTCTTTGGCGGCTCGTTGTAAGGCTATAAGCAGAGGCAGAGTGGCATTGCCCGAACGCAGGTCGTTCATAGTGGGCTTGTCCAACTGCTCATTGTCAGAGTAATCGAGTACGTCGTCTTTCATCTGAAAGCACATACCCAAATTCCATCCGAAATTGCGTAAGGCGGTAGTTTGTTTCATTGATGCACCTGACGACTCGGCTCCCGCTTCCATACAAGCGGCAAACAGAGAGGCGGTCTTTTGACTTATCACATTGTAGTACTCTTCCTCACTTATCCACATACTGCGATTACTATGCAACTGCGACAACTCGCCTTGTGCCAACACTCTGCCTAAGCGGGCTATTATTTGCCATATCTTGACGTTTCTTAATTCTCCTATTATCTCTATAACGCGCGAGAGAAGATAGTCGCCTGCCAAGACGGCAATCTTATTGCTCCAACGGGCTTTAATAGAGGCTTGTCCTCGGCGAATAGGCGAGTCGTCCACCACATCGTCGTGAACCAAGGTGGCTGTATGCAACATCTCTATGGCTAATGCCGTACCTTTGGTTTTTTCGTTCACTCCGTGACAAATGGCGGCAGCCAATAACACCAACTGCATACGCAGTTGCTTGCCCTCCGTGGTAAATAAATACGTCAAAATCTCCGTCAGCAGACTATTGTCCGGTTTCTCTATGCCTTGTATAGAGAGCAACTCTTGGGGAAGGCGCATTTCCTTCTCCAAGAGTTGTCTGACTTCTCTTATATCACTCTCAATGGGCAATATAATTTCTTGATGTGTCATCAGGTTGTGTTTAATGTGCGGGAGACATAACTACTTCAAACATATTACCTGCTTCCACCAACTGTTTGAGCAGTGCTTGAACGGATTCTGCGGTTATACGCTCAACGGCAGGACGATAGTCGGTCAGTTCATTCTCTCCGTACTTAATATGGTTCTTGATAGCACTTGTCCACCACCAGTTCTTCTCCAGATTTTCCGCATAGTCTTTCAGCATTGACTCTTTTTCTTTTTGTATGTCGGAAGCCAACGGACCGTTATTAACAATCTCCATCACCTCCTCGTGGATAATCTCCATCAGGCGTTCCTGCTTGTCAGGGTCGGTATCAAACTGCATAACCAGTACGGCTCTCTCTACCGGCAGACGATCCATCCAACCGCCGCAACCGACACCATAACTGCCGCCTTCACGCTCACGGATAGACTCCAAATAACGAGTGGAAAGCACACGACCTATCATCTCCATATTCAGTTCGTTGTCCAATGAGTAAGGAATATCGTAAGAAGTGTATTGTATGCGATTGGTAGCCTGATTGATTTCCATTTCGCGAGTGAAATAGTTCTTATGAACGCCCTTGGGGGTTCTCACTTTTTGGTCAACCCACATATCAGCCGACTTATCTGTCTTCAACCCGCCTAACCATGTGCAAACGGCTTTCTTCACTTTCTGGTCGTTAGGATTGATACAACCTGTTATGATATATGTAAATTCGGCAGGATTGCTGAAACGCTCCTTATAAATCTGCATCATCTTATCAAGTTTGATGTCCGACAGGTTGTCTTTGGTCAGTATAAACACGCGGTCGGAATGGTTGGAAGCCATCATATTAACCGAATCACGGAATATACCTTTATGGTTCAGTTCGCGGTTGATAAGACTATTGGCTGTTTTGTTCTGCCATGTCTCAAACGCTTTTAGGTCATAGTGGGGAGCGGTAAAACGAAGGTAGAGGATTTGGAGCATAGTCTCGAAGTCCTTCACCGATGAATAGCCCGACACACCCTTTTCGTATGTTCCTAACCACAGACCTGCACTTGCGCTTTTACCGGTCATAACCTTGTTGAAATCGGTCTGTGAGAACTCTCCGCACCCCATATACTCAACCACGCCTGTTGCATATATGGCAGAAGGCAGATCTTCGGTGTCGTAAACTGATGTACCGCCATTTGCCCAACCTGTCAAACTAATCTCGTCATCTTTGAATTTGGTGGGCTTAAATATCACTCTTATACCATTTGACAGCAGCCATTCGGTCGTGCCAAACTCTTTGCCCTTTGTGGTTTTCTTTATCTTTCCTGCTTTGGGTGCTTTGTCTATAAGCGTGGTGGGCAGTGCCTCGTCCTCAGGAGCAGATACTTCCAACTTATCCATATTGTTGAACATAGCCAATACCTCTTCGGCAGTAGGTATAACCACACCTTCTTTTTCAGGAGCGACAATAGAGATAATCGGGTTCTTGTGCATATAACCATCGATAATCTTCTTTAAGTCTTCTTTGGTTATCTCGGGCAAGACGTTCTTAACAAAGTTGTATTCCCATTCTATACCCGGAATAGACTCATTGTCTTCGAAATTGCGGATGTATTCGCGAGTGTATGAGATGTTATCGCGTGTGGCACGACTGTTATATGAACGCTCGTAACTATTAAGCATATTGGTTTTGGCTCTTTCCAGTTCGGAGTCAGTAACGCCATAACGACGCATCTTCTCCAACTGCTCCAACAGAATCTTGTATGACTCCATCTCGTGTCCCTCTTTTGGTGAGATAACACCTATGAAGGCATCACGCAGTTTAACCACTTCGCCATAACCTATACCACCGCCGGTAAAGGGAGCGTCAGGCTCTAACGACAACTCGTGAAAACGATTGTCGATAATAGATGTAATCAGCGAGTGGCAGAGATTCAGCGTGTAAGAAAAGTCTGTTTTCTGAACGGCAACGGGCAACTGCTCGTGCAAGAATTGGAACTCAAATGAAGACGATTGTGCTTCCTTGTCGGTGGCTATACATACACGCGGTTCGGTGGGGAAAGGAACGGTGTAGATGGGTCTTTCGCCTCGATTGGAGCGTTCGGGTACATTTGCCCATAGAGCCTTGATCTTTCTCTCAATCTGATCCACATCTATATCACCCACCACTATGATGGCTTGCAAGTCAGGTCCGTACCATTTTTTATAATAGGCACGCAGAGCCTCATATTCAAAGTTATTGATAACGGCTGTGTCGCCTATCACATCGCGTTTGCCGTATTGAGTGCCGGGATATTTCATTCCCAACAGGCGTGAATAAAGACGATAGCCCGGAGTGTTGCGAGTGCGCCACTCCTCACGTATGACACCGCGCTCGGCATCTATCTCATCTTCTTCCAACAGCAAGCCGCAAGCCCAGTCGTGCATAACGAGCAAAGCAGTGTCAATGATACCTTCGCGAGTGGTGGGGACATCGCTCAAACGATATACCGTCTCGTCAATAGAAGTATAGGCATTGATATTGCCGCCGAAATTAACACCTATCGACTCGAAATAGTTGATTATGCCTTTCCCTGCAAAATGCTGTGTTCCGTTGAAAGCCATGTGCTCCAAGAAGTGGGCAAGACCGTTCTGATTATCTTCTTCCAATACTGCACCAACGGCTTGCGCAATATGGAATTCAGCACGTTGTTTGGGTTGTTCGTTGTGACGAATGTAGTAAGTCAGCCCATTGTCAAGATGACCTATACGTACATCTTTTTCCACAGGTAGGGGTTGTTGTGCATACCCCAATACTGCTGTCGTCAGCAGCACAATACTAAGCAACTGTTTTTTCATTTTTGTTTATAATTAAATGTTGAGTGTTTTTATTCGGTAGTCTTTTGTTCGTTATCCTCTATTATCTCGTCGCCGCGACTTTTCCATGGGCGAGGACCGAGTACGCGCTCCACATCTTCGGAGGTAATCACCTCACGCTCAATCAATAGATTGGCTAACTGATGATGACCTTCGGCATTGTCTTGCAATATCTGTTTGGCACGCGCCATCTGACGAGCAATAATGGCTGCCGTTTCCTTGTCTATTAACTCAGCCGTTGTGTCGCTGTAAGGCTTGGTTATGCCGTAGTCATAACGCCCTGTTGAGTCATAGAAACTTATATCTTTCAGTTTGTCGGACATACCATAGTATGCCACCATAGCGTAAGCCTGTTTGGTGGCTCTTTCGAGGTCGTTGAGAGCACCTGTGGAGGTCTGATTGAGGAACAGTTGTTCGGCGGCACGTCCTCCCAATAGCGAGCAAAGTTCGTCTTCTATATGCTCCATATTGGTCAGTTGGCGTTCTTCGGGCAGATACCAAGCCGCTCCGAGAGCCATACCGCGAGGAACGATAGTTACCTTAACCAACGGATTAGCCCAACGCAACAGCCAACTGATGGTGGCATGTCCTGCCTCGTGGTAGGCTATCGACTTCTTTTCCTCGTTGGTCATAATCTTTGTCTTGCGTTCCAGACCGCCTATTATTCGGTCAACGGCATCCATAAAGTCCTGTTTGCCCACTTTCTCGTGGTCGTTGCGTGCGGCTATCAAGGCTGCTTCGTTACATACATTGGCTATGTCCGCTCCCGAGAAGCCAGGAGTCTGCTTGGCGAGGAAATTGATATCAATCGTATCGTCTAAATTGAGAGGCTTGAGATGTACTTGGAAGATCTCCTTACGCTCTTGCAGGTCAGGCAGTTCAACGTGTATCTGCCTATCGAATCGTCCGGCTCGCAGCAGGGCGGGGTCCAGAATCTCCGCTCTGTTGGTGGCTGCCAAGATGATAACGCCTGAGTTGGTGCCAAAGCCGTCCATCTCGGTCAGCAGTTGGTTAAGTGTGGACTCTCTTTCGTCGTTGCCGCCGGTCATCACGTTCTTGCCACGTGCACGACCAACAGCGTCAATCTCGTCAATAAAGATTATGGCGGGAGCCTTTTCTTTGGCTTGCCTGAACAGGTCGCGCACGCGACTGGCACCAACACCTACAAACATCTCCACAAAGTCGCTACCCGACATAGAGAAGAAAGGTACGTCAGCCTCACCTGCAACGGCTTTGGCGAGCAGGGTCTTACCCGTCCCTGGAGGACCTACCAATAAGGCACCCTTAGGTATCTTACCACCTAATTTAGTGTATTTCTCTGGATTTTTAAGGAATGCCACTATCTCCTCCACTTCTTGTTTGGCACCTGCCAAACCTGCCACATCCTTAAATGTAACTTTATTCTTTTCATCTTTGTTGTAGAGTCTTGCTTTGGCTTTGCCTACTCCGAAAATGCCGCCATTACCAATATTGCCCATTCCTCGGAACATATATATGGTAACGCCGAAGATAAGAATCCATGGTATAACATTGACAAGCAGCATATACCACATATCGCGTGATTTCTCAAACTTAACGTCAATGACTTTCATACCCGCTTGCTTACGCTTATCGTTGGTTTCAGCCATATATTTGGCAAACTCCTCCACTCCGGGAATTTGTGTTTTTATCACGCCTTTCACTTTGGCTGCATTCTCCTCCGTGCCGAACACAACATCGTAGTGCTCGGAAGCGATGGTGGCTTTGGCTTTATTATCATCGTAAACGGTAACTGCCACCACCATATTTTGCTCAATAAAGGTGGTGAAACGTGTATAACTCATATCCGTTTCCACTTCCTTTTCGGAAGATATGGGATAGAGCATAAAAGCGAGGAGAATAATAAGGAGAGAATAGTAGAGCCAGCGACCACGTCTTCTTTTAGGATCGTTCTGGTCTTGTTGATTAGGATTATTCGTCGGGATATTCGGTTGTTGTTCCATCGTTCCAAAGGTTTTCTATATCATAAAAGTTTCTCATCATACGTGTCATAATATGAACAAATACCGTGCCATAGTCCATAGCGACCCATTCTCCGTTCTTTTTGCCGTCAATGGCAAACGGGTGAATATGGGTTTGTGTACGCACGTAGTCGTCTATTTCGTCCACGATGGCGTTAACTTGTGTGGTACTGCCTCCTTCGGCTATTATCATTGCTTCTACCGGGGCTTCGGGTACTTTGGAAAGATCGATAGACACAATCTGCTTACCCTTTTTGTTGCGAATACCCTCTATGATGTGTTCTATCAACATAGGGGTGGTTACATCTTCTTTTTTCATTCAAATATATAGTGTGATTAAATTCAAATAAACGGCATACTTAAATCGGGTGCAAAAATATCATTATTCGCTTGATATGAAAAAAAGTTTATCTTTTTTTGTATATCAGTGAAAAGATTTATTTTTGCGGCTTGATTTATCAACGTTTTGTAACTCTTAATTTATTAGACAACTACGCAATCAATGAACAACCGAAATATGAGAAAAGTACCTTTTTTGTTGATAACTATATTTGCCTTTTTTGCTTGTATTGAGCCTGTGTATGCTCAACGGCGCAAAGGTAATGAGGATAACTACCACTTTTTCTACCTGTCGGGCGGGGTGGGCTATTCGGCTATTGCCACCCATAATGCCGATGTGAATGTATTGGGCAATGTGGGCGGATTGGTAGGTGCCGGATATGAGTTCAGACGCAGTAAGTTCTGGATGAGTATGGGCGCACAGATGTCGATGCAGTCCTCGTCGGTGAGCCTCAACTTCTCGCCTAAACCTTTGCAGGGTGAGGATATATATGGTGTCGTAACCAAACTCAACTATAATTTTTCACAAAAAGACCAAATTAGTTTCCGCCAGTTGGAAGTTCCGTTGCTGTTAGGTTATTATTACAACGGTTTCTATGTGGGCGGCGGTTTGAAGGTCGGTTTTCGTTCGGTTGGTTCCACTGTTCACACAAACGGCACTTTCTCTCTTAGCGGCGATTACTCCGAAAAGTATCAACAGGGCTTGGTCAATTATGAGGAGTTAGGCTATGGGACGGGTAGTTTTGCTGCCGATTATTCGGTCAATATGGCTATTAACGGTGCTGTGATAGGTGAGTTGGGCTATGACGTGTTGTCCAATGTGCGTACTCGCAGTCAGACATGTCAGTTGCTCAAAGTAGGTTTTTATTTTGAGTATAGTGTCAATTCGGTTGTTCCCAAGGGTCAGACTGCGGAACACGTAACCTTCAAGACAGACTTGACCGGCAGTGTCAGTGCCGTAGAGCCGCAGGTGCGACCTTACTACTATTCCAATGATGGAATCAATCAGCGTGTTGCACCTTTCTTGATAGGTGTTAAATTTACTTATATGCTTGGCGGCAGCCGAACAGGTATTACGGGTACTTGGCATAGAGGTTGTCAGTGTTACGAATAAGAGAATAGTAATCCTTTTTTTTTAGACTATGAAAAAACTCTATATAATTCTTTCTTGTGCATTATTAAGCCTATTCACGTCGTTGTCGTTGCCAATGAAGGCTAATGACACACTGATAGTTGAGTATGTTAATATATGTCCCACTCAATCCATTGTTTATCGTGGAATAACAATTGATAAGCAGGGTGTTTATTACGATTCTCTTTATACCGAAACGGGCGAGTTGGATAGCGTGTATCGGATTGTTGCAAACGAAGCACCGTCTTACTATTATCGTGATACGCTGACTATATATGACGGTCAGCCTGTGATATGGCACGGTGATGTATATGACAAAACAGGTACTTACCATCTGTATTACAATACCGTCTTGGGCTGCGACTCGGTATATGAACTATATGTAAGAGAGGCTTTTACCTATCATCACTTCGACACGGTGGCACTCTGTCGTCACGAGATGCCTTATACCTATCAGAACCACGTCTTTAACGATGCAGGCGATTATGACATACCTTATATGACGGTGCTTAACGCTGATAGTATATACTCTTTACACTTGGTGGTTTATGACGATTATGAAAAGACGGTGTATAAGCAGTTGTGCGAGGGAGAAACGATAAAGTTCGGTGAACTGACGATAGACGAACAGGGTATATATACCGACACGCTGCTTTCCTCTCATGGTTGTGACAGTATAGTTCATTTGGTGGTAACATACAGTCATTTCATAATAGAAGAGCAGACTGCCACTATATGCGAAGGTGATACTTTCCTTTTCTATGACCGCAAATTATACGAGGAGGGCGTTTATTATCAGTCAACGCAAACCGATCACGGCTGTGAGAAACAGGTTAAACTGACACTGACGGTAGGCTCACCTCGCTACACTACGCTTAACGTCAATCTCTGTTACGGTGAGTCGTATTGGTTTGGCGGGGTTGAACTGAAAGAGAAAGGAATCTATATTGACACTCTTGTTTCCGCTGCTGGTTGCGACAGTATAGTGCGTATTATTCTCAATGTGGAGAATACTATGCCGCGTTCCACTCTTACTATGCGCACTTGCGAAGACGAACCTATACAATATAAAGGCAAGACTTATTTTGCACCGGTAACATTCTATGACACCGTGCCTGCTGTTAATGGTTGCGACAGTATTATTACTGTCGTAATGCAAGTGGAGCCTAACTACTTGTTTAAGGAATACGGCTCTTTGCAGGGGACGAATACCTATACTTGGCGAGGCAGAGAGTTGCGCGAACCCGGTATTTACTACGACTCATTGCAGACTGCATTCGGTTGCGACTCTGTTTATCAACTTACTCTTTGCCGTAATACGACAAGCGAATTACACCTGTATGCTTGTCAGGGGGATAGTATTCGCTATCGTGATAGGGTATTTGTGATACCTACCGTCTATTATGACACTACTCTCAATCAGTATGGTTGCGACTCTATAATCAAGGTAGTCAGTCATTTCCATCCCACCTATCATAATGTGGAAGATAAGTATATATGCGAAGGCGATTACTATGAATGGCGCGGAATGACTTGTAATCGTGAAGGCTCGTATTTTGACACATTGCCGACTGTTAATGGTTGCGACAGTGTGTTCGAGTTGCGATTGATGGTGGGCAAACCTAAATTGGATAGCATCAATGTGCGTATATGTCAGAACGATATACCATACCTCTGGCACGGCAAAAACTATTATGACACCGGCGTTTATTATGACTCAATACTAACTGTCAAGGGTTGCGACAGTATATGTTGTCTTAATCTTAACGTAACACCTGTCTTTGAGCATACCGAATACCACGATATATGTCTTGGTGACTTTATAGTTATCTATGGCGACACCGTAACCGAATCCGGTATTTTTGAGAAGAAGTACATAACCAATGACGGTTGCGACAGTATATATCGCACCATAGTTAATGTGCGTGTCATAGATACTATTTACCAAAAGGCTTGGATATGCTCCAACGAGACTTACGACTGGCGTGGTAAGAGCCTGAAAATGGCTAATCGCTATTATGACCGTTTGCCTTATTCGGGAGATAACTTTGCTGAGTGCGACTCGGTTATTTATATATTGGACTTGGAGGTTCGCGAGTCGCAAAACGAAATGACGGAGAAGGTTCTATGCTCCGATTCGTTGCCATACCTATGGCGCGAGAGAGAGTTCTGGGGCGACACCTTAGTGGCTGATACGCTGGTTAATTCAATAGGTTGTGACAGTATCTTTACTCTCCAACTGACTATTGCCAAATGCTCTGAACCTGATACCGTTTATCTGTGCCCGTTAGGAGAGGTAAAGGTGGACGGAGTGGTTTACGACACCATAGGCGAGTATCGTAATCAGGTCGGTCCCGACACAATTCACCGCTTTGTTATCGTCAATGCCGATACGCTTCGCACACGAATAGACACCACTATCTGTTCAAGTCGCCTGCCCTTTACTATGGGAGGAATAAAAGTGTTTGAGGATATGGTGCAGTTAGATACCATTAATATCTTCTATGAGCGGCTGAGTACTATACACGGCTGTGATTCCATAATCGAGTTGCACCTCAATGTGGTCAGTTCATATCTTGTGCCCAAACACGTGCGAGTATGCCACGATGACTCTTATTCATTCCGTGGACAGGAACTGACCAAGTCGGGCGTTTATTATGACACCTTGTATGCTTCGTCTGGTTGTGACAGTATAGTAATGCTTGTTCTCACTTTTGAGGAAACCTCTTTTGTCAATCAGTGGGAGGAAATCAATTTCGGCAGTTCATATACTTGGCGAGGTAAGGAATATACTAATAATGGTACTTATTACGACACGATTCGCTCTCAAGTGTTGGCTGACTGCGATAGTATAATCTATTGCTTGCATCTGTCGGTTAGAGAGGGCTACCGATATTTCGACACGGTACACGTATGTTCAGACGACCTGCCATATATGTGGTTTGGCAGACCATTGTCGGAAACGGGGCTTTATAATCAGAGTTATACCACCGTTCAGGGGGCAGACTCTATCTATAACCTGCAACTCTATGTCGATTCGGCATATATAGTAACGGAGATGCTTACGGTGTGCAGCGGACGTTCATACACTTATTTCGATACTCTGACCTCTGTTCACGGCTGCGATAGTATAGTGCGTTATATAGTCAATCGTGCCACACCTTCACCTTTAACCATAGTACAAGTATCCACTTGCGAAGGCGAACCTTATTTCTTCCGTAATAAGGAGTATAAGACCCCGTGCGTTATTAACGACACTTTGTTCAATGTTGCGGGTTGCGACAGCGTGGTGCGCTTTGTGGTTAATACCTTCCCTTCGGTGAGCATAGACCGCTATGACACTATTATAGAGGGTCAGTCTTACGATTTTGACGGCGAGTTGATTCGCTCGGAAGGTACTCATATTCACCGTGGTAAGACCTCTCACGGCTGCGATAGCATAGTGCGTATGCACTTGCACGTTCTTCGTCCTTATTTCAGTGAGGACACCATTACTCTGTGCTACGACTCACCTGACTTCCCCTACATACATTTTGGTCGCGAGTATCGTCAGTCAACGCTCTTTAAGGACACTTTCCATACCCCGATGGGCTATGACAGCATAGTATGGACACACCTCGTAGTCTATCCGCGTATAGAAGAAACGGTGATTCCCGTTGCCCTGTGTAATAACGATGTGGTATGGATTAACGGTCAGAGTATCAATAATCCAGGTAATTATTACGATACATTATCGTCCCAAATAACAGGCTGCGATAGTATATTGCACTATGTTGTCAATTACGGCATACCTTCGCCATTGACTACGATACAGATATCCACTTGCGAAGGCGAACCTTATTTCTTCCGTAATAAGGAGTATAAGACTCCCTGCGTTATTAACGACACTTTGCTCAATGCTGCTGGTTGCGATAGCGTGGTGCGCTTTGTGGTTAATACCTTCCCCTCGGTAAGCATAGACCGCTATGACACCATTATAGAAGGACAGGCTTACGATTTTGACGGTGAGTTGATTCGCTCGGAAGGCACTCATATTCACCGTGGTAAGACCTCTCGCGGCTGCGATAGTATTGTACGTATGCATTTGCACGTTCTACGTCCTTATTACAGAGAGGACACCATTACTCTGTGCTACGACTCACCTGACTTCCCCTACATACATTTTGGTCGCGAGTATCGTCAGTCAACCCTCTTTAAGGACACGTTCCTCACTCCGATGGGCTATGACAGTATCGTATGGACGCACTTGCTCGTCTATCCGCGTATAGAAGAAACGGTGATACCCGTTATCCTGTGCAATAAAGATATAATATGGATTAATGGTCGTACTGTCAGTGAGCCCGGAAACTACTATGACACATTGTCGTCCAAGATATCGGGTTGTGATAGTATATTGCACTATATAGTCAATCGCGGTACAGCATCGGAAGTTATCTCTGTCAATGTTTCCACTTGTCAAGGCGAACCCTATTTCTTCCGTGAGAAAGAGTATATGGCTCCGTGCGTGTTCTATGACACACTGCTTAATTCAATAGGTTGCGATAGTGTGGTGCGTTATGTGGTCAATGCCTTCCCCACTGTTGCTGTGGATAGGTACGATACTATCATCGAAGGTGAGACCTATCATTTCGATACACTCAGTCTCCACCTGCCGGGTACCTATGTGTTAAGAGGAAAGACCGTGAACGGTTGTGACAGCGTTATTCGTTTGCATTTGCACATGCTTTACCCGCATTTCCACGAAGATACGGTTACTATGTGTTACGGCTCGCCCGACTTCCCATATATACACCACGGACGTGAGTACCGCACTTCAACCGTATTCAAAGACACCATACTCTCGCCTTTGGGTTACGATAGTATTATATGGACACACCTCCTTATCTATCCGCGTATAAAAGAAACAGTCATACCTATTTCGCTATGTAATGACGATGTGGTACGTATTCGCGGTGAGGTTATAGACAAGCCGGGCAATTATTATGACACATTGGCTTCTAAAATATCCGGTTGTGATAGCGTGCTGCACTATATAGTGCGTAAGGGACAGACCTATTATATCCAACAGCGTGACTCTTTCTGCCTCAACGAGGGTTATGTATGGCGTGGGCATAGAAACGACACCGTCTTCAAGTACTCGGGTGTCTATTACGACCGTCTTGTGTCATCGGCAGGTTGCGATAGTATATACGAACTGACCTTGTACGGCAAGGAAGTGTATTATTCCGACACTACCATATTGGTTTGTCCCGACGAGTTCCCGTTTGTACATAAAGGACAGTTGTACTACAAGGCACAGATAATCAGCGACACGCTCAAATCTATTTCCTGCGGTTGTGATAGCATAATACGCACTCACTATGTGCTGACGCAGAAATGCTCGGAGATAGACCATATCTATCGTTGCGTTAACGAGCAACTGCATCTTGGTCAAACAGACATACAGGATGCCGGTTATTATCGCATTGAACAGTGGACACGCTTTGGGTTGGACTCTGTCTATCGTGTGCGTGTGGATACAGCCTTCCCCTCGTTTGATACTATATATGCCTCTATCTGTCAAGGCGATAGCATACGATTTGGAGACAAGTATGTTTCCTCACCGGGTACTCACCGCATACATAACCTTAATCGTTTCGGCTGCGATTCGCTCACTGTGCTCAACCTCACGCTCAACCAACGCTCATACGCCGAAGCCTTGAGAGTCAATGTTGCCGACTATGACCTGCCATATATATGGCGCAATCAGCCATACTTACAATCAGGTAATTATGAAGACTTCACCTACGACTTGCAGAAAGGCTGTATAGACTCGGTTTATAGGTTGCAACTGAATATAATTCCTACCACTTACGACACGCTCACATATAAGATATGTCGAGGTGATAGCATATATTTCCGCAACCGGTGGTATTATCGCAATACCCTTATGACCGACACTCTCAAAGATATGCAAGTAGGCAGGTCGGAGATTACTGTGCTTGACCTGCAAGTGTTCGACTCCACACGTGTTCTCTCTATTGAGGTTAGCAGCGATTGTGCCGATGCTGAGGAACTGGTACTGAAAACTTACTTTACAGGTGCCCCGCCTGATAGTTATTCCTTGCGCTTCCTTGACGACAAGGCATACCAACGCGGCTTTGTTGACCAAAACAACATACCTTTCTCTTCCGATATCCGTATTCCTATACCGGCTCATACAGGCACTAATTATACTCGTCCCGATATTTATCGTTTCCGTATAGCATTCCATAGCGGTAGTTGCGGATATGTGTTCCACGAAGCCGATTTCACGCTCAAATACCCGTCGTGGATAATGGAACAGCAATGGGATCACGTCATTGCCTTGCTTAATGAACAGTTTAACGGAGGCTATCGTTTTACGGGCTATCGTTGGCAGGTAGTGGGTAAGAAC
>CAMVHW010000003.1 GCA_947167395.1 uncultured Bacteroidales bacterium | reverse complement strand
TCAGCGGACTGGCTTACGGTATAGACATCGCTGCACACAAAGCCGCATTAGAGGCTCATATCCCTACTATCATTATTGCCGGTCACGGATTAGATCGTATCTATCCCGCTATTCACCGTAATGTGGCTATCGCTGCCTTGCAAGACGGTGGCATTATAACTGAATATCCAAGCGGTGTGGAACCGGAAAAATATAACTTCATAGCCAGAGACAGAATCATAGCAGGTATAGCAGATGCAGTGGTTGTGGTTGAGTCCAAACAACGTGGCGGTGCCCTCATAACGGCTCAAATGGCAAACGACTATTCCTGCCCTGTGTTCGCTTTTCCGGGCAGGGCGCAAGATGAGATGGCAAAAGGCTGCAATCAACTTATTCGTGACCAAAGAGCAACACTGATAGAGAACGCAGAAGACTTGGTTAAATCAATGATGTGGGACGAAATTGCCAATCATGCCCCCGTTCAAACAGAATTGGTTGAACTGACCGAAACATTAGACGAAACAGAATCGCTATTACTTCAAAAACTTCACGAACAAGAAGAAGGTATTCCAATCAATTCGTTGGTTATTGAAACCCAATTACCCTATACAAAAATATCTTCCACCCTTATGATGATGGAACTTAAGAACTTGGTTAAAGGCTACCCGGGTGGAGTATATAGAGCATTAAAATAAGATGAGAAGTTTTTTGCAATTAGTGGCACAACGTTTTGCCCGAGAACAATCAGAAGAATACACTTTTGTATTCCCTAATCGAAGAGCAGGGCTTTTTTTCAGGAAATACTATGGTATGGCTCAGCAGCGACCTGTGCTTGCTCCCGAAATAATGACCATCAACGATTGCTTCCACTCACTTTCCGACCTACGCATACTCGACCAATTAGAACTGACCATCAGACTATATCGTATATACGTTTCCTTGTTTTCATCGAAAGAAAAAGCCGAACCATTGGAGAAATTTCTGCACTGGGGGCAGATGATGCTGGCAGACTTCTCAGAGATTGACAACCATTTGGTTCCTTATGTTAAAGACCTCTTAACCACAATTCGCGACTGGCAACAACTCAACCAACCTGCCGACTACCTGACCGAAAAACAACTCAATGCCATACGTCAGTTCTGGGGAGAAGTTCTGAAACCTCAAAAAAACAACTCAACTGAAAGATTTACTCGCACTTGGGACTTGCTCTACCCCTGCTACCAACAACTGCGAGAAAGCCTGCTTAAAGACGGCTGTGCCTACGAAGGACTGCTTCACCGACAAGTAATAGAGAATTGGCACTCCATACCGGAAATACGATTTCGGAAACATTATGTTTTTATCGGCTTTAATGCACTGACAGTCAGCGAAGAAAAGTTGCTTCTTCTTTTACAGGAAAAAGGTATTGCCGACTTTTATTTCGACTATCATTCTCCTCTGCTTCGCGACCCTTTGAATCGCGCTTCGCTATTCAAACAACATAACGAACAACTGTTCCATAGCCGCTTTCAAATATATGACGATACAGAACCTAATGAACAGGAGTTACCTGCCATAACCTGTATCTCTATTCCCTCGGATATAGGTGAAACACATCAGGTTTATCGTATTTTAGACGAATTATATCCCGCTAATGATAGTCAACCCACTCTGCCCGACTACACTCGCACGGCTGTCGTTTTACCCGATGAAACCTTACTTATTCCGCTCTTACACTCACTTCCTGAACAGATCGATAAAATCAATGTTACTATGGGTTACCCCATGCGTGCCACACGTGAGTTTGTACCCATAAGGCAAGCCGTTACCTCTCAACAAACCCTGACTACCGAAGAGGCTGTTCAGCAATTACGCCAAGAATGGACTGAGGCGGAAACATCGGAAAACTCGGAAATCATATTCCGACTGCAATCGCTGCTCAACCGAATAGAAGACCTCTGTATGCCGGGATTGGACGTAAATGCTTTCTATCAGATACTCCACCTTTTAGCCTCCAATGCCACCATCCCCTACACCGGTGAACCGCTGAACGGCTTGCAAGTTATGGGCGTACTGGAAACACGTGCTCTCGACTTTGACAATCTCATCATAACGGGATTTAACGACGAACTCTACCCGGGAAGAAGTCAAGGCAATAGTTTTATTCCCTACACTCTGCGTAAAGGATTTGGACTGCCTACTCCCGAACGACAAGATGCTATCTTTGCTTATAATTTCTATCGTATGCTCTCTTACGCCAAACGAGTATGGTTAATCACTAATTCGCAAGCCGACGACCAACATACAGGAGAAGCAAGTCGCTACCTGCAACAACTTCAATATCAATTCCATATACCTATCCGTTTTCAAACAGTCATACTGGGGCAAACCTCACAAGACTCCATAGAACCAACTCTGACTGACAAATCCCTATCCCACCCATCTAAACCACAAAAACCGCTTTCACCATCGGCTTTAAGTACATTCCTTCGTTGTAAGCGTAAGTACTTCTATCAATACGTAATGCGACTTAAAGAAGAACGAAACGAAGCGGATGGTGTGGACGATATGACCTTGGGGTCGGTGGTTCATGCCACTATTGCACATCTCTACAATCCTTATTTAGGCAAAACAGTCAACGCTGAAATCATCGAAAATATACAATCATCGCTTGCTCAACAATGGAACACACTGCCAACGCTTGAACCTATAAAAAACGACCCTATTGCCTTGGCGGTTGCACGATACTATATTGACAATCTTTTGGAGAAGGATAAACTACAGCCCTTCACATACTTATACTCAGAAAAAACTGTTACAGGTACCATTACTGTGGATAACACACCTGTATCTTTGGTCGGTGTAATCGACAGGGTTGATATAGTCAACGACTATGTACGACTGATTGACTATAAGACAGGACACACCGTTACTGAATTTAATGACCTGCAACAGGTCTTTGAGACCGATGAATGTAGCAATGCTTTACAAACACTCTACTACTGCTATTTAGCCAAACAATCACATTTAGTCAGCGAACAACAACTCCTTCAACCTCATATATTCAAACTTCGCCAAATGTCTGCCAATAGGGATACCGAATCGCTGGTTCACCCTAAAAAAGGAGATAAAGACACATTTACATATCAATCGGTGGAAAAAGAAGTGAAAACTCATCTATCGGAATTGGTCAAAAACATCTACTCATCCACCGATTTTCCTCGTACCGATTCACCTCGCAAATGCGAGTCCTGCGGCTTTGCAGATATATGTAAATGATTTTTTCTCAACTTTTTATTTGGCATATTATCAGAAACATATATTTTTGCGCGCTTTTTCGGCTCAAAAACGTTGTTGAAAAAGCAATAATCAGTATTAACTCGGACAAGCCTTTCGAGCAAAGGTAGTCCACAAAACAGTCAAAAAAAATGGCAACAAAAATCCGTTTGGCTCGTCATGGTCACAAAGACTACGCTTACTACCATATTGTAGTAGCCGACAGCCGTTCGCCACGTGATGGCAAGTTTATTGAACGCATTGGTTCGTATAATCCTAATGTCAATCCCGCAAAGGTTGATTTGAATTTTGACCGTGCAATGTATTGGATTGGGGTCGGAGCCCAACCTACTGACACCGTACGCAACATCCTTTCAGGTGAAGGTGTTATGCTTATGAAACACCTTATGGGTGGTGTCAAGAAAGGTGCTTTCAACGAGGAAGAAGCACAACGTCGTTTTAACGCTTGGAAAGCACAAAAAGATGCTAAAAACGGCAAAATCAGCCAAGCCGAAGCAGACAAGAAAAATGCAGAAGCAAAACGTTTGTTAGCACAAGAAGTTGAAGCCAACAAAGCAAAAGCAGAAGCAATCGCCGCTAAACGCAAAGCAGAAGCAGAAGCATTGGCAGCCGCAGCACAAGAGGCCGCTCAAGAAGCAGCACAAGCCGAAGCAGAACAAACCGAAACACCGGCTGAATAAACCTCTGTTTTTTTCGCTAAATCCTTTCAAAAAGGCTTAAAACAATAGTTTTTAAGCCTTTTTTTGTAAGTAAATAATAAACATACTATTTTTGCCCTCTCTTTAAGAGGATTATTAGGATTTAGCACTCGAATAGAAAACAATACGATTTGAATTATATCGTCTTCATCATAGCGGTAGCAACTATATTTGGCTTAAGCGATATGCTTACTGTCAAGTTCCCGAAATTACAAAAGAACATCTACTATTTCGCTCTTTTTGTAATTTATTTTCTTTTCCTTATTCGCTATTATTACGGTCCGGATATAGCAACCTATGTGCCGTATTATGAATACTCAACTACACTTGAGAAGGCATCACAAGGCAGAGTAGGCAATAACTTTGAAATCGGATATAGGGTCTTCAATGTTCTCTGCAATCGTTTAGGCTTAAGTTACTGGGGAATGACGGCTGTTATCACCACCCTCTATTTTATCGCCATTTCATTATTATTCAAACATATAGACCGATTTCGCTCGTTCGGGCTTATGGTCTTGGTTGCCTTTGATTACAATCTTATTTACGCTGAAAACAGACAATGTTTGGCTGTTACTTTCTTCATTTTCGGCATATTACTTCTACAAAACAAGAAATACATTTGGGCTCTTTTCAGTCTTTTAGTATGCGCAATGATGCATAAATCCGGCATCTTTGTTGTTGCCCTGTCATTATGCTACTATTTATTTAGCAGTTGGCAACTATCTAAATCTATATACCAAATACTTGCAGCCATCCTATTAGCACTCGTTTTTCTTCCTGTTTCCGATTTCCTTCTCACTTTCGCCCAACACCTTCCTCTTCCCGACAACCTTACCGCTTCGCTTGCTCACCACTTGAGTTTGGGCAGACAAATACAAGTGGTGGTCATCGTTTACTTGTTATTACTCATTGCCATATCCCATTATACACATTACATAGAGAAAGATAAAGCAAGTCGAATAGGATTTATTGCCCTGATAGGAATAGTTATATTGGTAACTCTATACCAATACTATTTCCTTCTTAATCGAATAAGGTCTTACTTTATACCCTTCATTATCGTATTGGTCATAAGGCTTATCAGCCAAAAAGACACACCGATACCTTATGCCGCATTAGTCCGACAAACTCTCGCTTCACTGCTTATCGTTTATAGTGTCTTTTCCGCTTGGTCGTTCTACCGAATGTCAAATAAATTGTCGTGTCCTCTTAATGAAGCCTGTACTGTCTTTACTCTCATTAACAACCCCGCTTGGGCTGTACGTGATCACCAAATGCAGATGGCAGAACATTTTTGGCGATACGACTATATGAAAGATAATCAGAATAAACTATGAGTCGTGTCGTGAATAACATTCTATTCATATTGGTTATCTATAAAAAGAAGAAAGAAGAAAGCGTGGCATACCGCTCTCTTGTTCAACTTCTTGGTAATGAAGTGGAAAACTGTTTGTACCTACACGATAACACACACCATAATATCTATCTTGCCGCAGCATATAATTTAGGCTTACGAGAGGCTAAACGTAGAGGAAAAGAATGGATTATCCTCTTGGATGACGACACGGAATTAAACAAACAATATATTGACACACTGCAAGATACAATAGCGAAAAACAACAGCAAAGTAATTGCTCCTATGCTTTATACTCCCGAAGGCGAACAGATTTCGCCAACGTGGTATGACTATAAGCGAGGACCTTTTTTTCATAACTCTACCACCCCCTGTGACATAACCAACGTACTTAATTCCGGGTTGGCTATACAATGTGAAACAATAGAGTCATTGGGAGGATTCAATACCTGCTTTCCATTGGACTATCTTGACATATACACTTGCTATACTTTGTACAAAAATCACATCCCTATCACTATACTACCTGTCAAATTGCAACATAATCTGTCTATAAAAGACTACGAACACAATGTCAGTCGTGAGAGATACCTGTCATACTTAAAGGGCGAGCACGATTTTGCATATATTATGGGCGGAAAAGCACTTATCTACTATCGGCTTCGCTTATTTGGGCGCGTCATGAAATGGACACTTACAGGACACTTATACATAAAAGAAACAGCCAAAGCACTCTTTACTAAATGAATAGCGTTTGTATTGCCACATATAACGGAGAGAAATACATCGCTCAACAACTGCAATCCATTTTAGGCCAAATAGCAGAAGAAGATGAAGTGATAATTTCAGATGACTGTTCTACCGATAATACCCTGAAAATTATCGATGAATTCAAGGATAAACGCATTCACATTGTGCATAACAACACTCATTATTTTCGCGATAATTTTGCCAATGCCCTTATACAAGCCAAGGGAGACATAGTGTTTTTAAGCGACCAAGACGATGTGTGGCTAAGCGGCAAATACAAAAGATGCATAGACGAACTTCTACAAGTGGATTTAGTATGTACAAATAGTTGTATCGGAGATGAGAAATTGAACATTATTCATAATAACTTTTTCTCTGTCTATCATTCCGGCAAGGGAATTTTGAAGAACTCGTTGAATAATACATATTACGGTGCGTGCTTGGCTTTCCGTCGTTCGTTGTTGGATAAGGCATTACCCTTTCCGCCCACTCACGAAATAGGACACGATATATGGTTAGGATTGGTGGCAGAAATGACAGGTAATGTGAAGTTTATAGATACACCATATATCATCTATCGCCGCCACAAAGACACAGTAACATCAACAAATTCAATATGGACGCGTAGCAGCAGACCTTTATACAAGAAATTATGGAATAGAGTAGTCGTACTCTTTTATGTGATAGCCTTTTATATAAGAAATGGAAAACAATTTAGTTAGTATCATCACTCCGTTATACAACGCTGAACGCTTTGTGTCAGAAACGATAGAGAGCGTGTTAGCGCAAACTTACCCCGAATGGGAGATGATTATCATTAACGACGGCAGTACAGACAATAGTCTGGCTATTGCCGAGAGTTATGCTAAGAAAGACAATCGTATTAGTGTTGTCAGTCAAAAGAATGCCGGTAGTGCTGCTGCTCGCAACCATGGAATAAGACTTGCCAAGGGGAGATATATTGCCCTGTTGGATGCAGACGATCTTTGGGAGCCGTATTTTTTGCAACGTCAGTTGTCTCTTATGGCTGAAAAGAATTGCCAGTTGGTATATGGAGCACATAAGCGTATCAATGATAAAGGTGAAGAAATTCTGCAACCCTTTATACCGCCTAAAAAAGTGGATTATAAGGAAATGCTTAAGACTTGCTCAATCACTTGCTTGACAGGTCTATACGACACCAAACCATACGGCAAAGTATATCTGCACGAAGAGTTCCGCAGCCTCCGTGATGACTACATCTATTGGCTATCCATATTACGCCAAACCGGTGTTGCCTACGGCAATCAGGGTATTGTAGGCTCTTACAGAATGTTGAAAAGTTCTCTAACGGCACACAAATGGAAAATGATTCGTCCACAATACCGTGTCTATCGCGAGGTGGAGAAATTAGGGGTTCTCAAATCGTGCTATTACATAGTCCATTGGGCTGTACGAGGTTGCTTAAAATACTGGAAATAGAATGTTCAACGCTTCCATAGTCCTATATCAACCTCAATGGAATCAGGTCATTGAATTGTGTCAAACACTTTTGCATGCACAGAGCCTCCGTGCTGTTTTTCTTATAGATAATTCGGCAGCCCCCGCTGACACAGAACTGACAAAAAACTTGTTTTCATCGAGAAAAATACACTATATTTGGAATAACGGACACAACTTAGGCTATGGCAAAGCACATAATATAGCAATAAGAGAATCCGTTTGGCAAAAAACTAAATACCACCTCGTTCTCAATAGCGACATAAAGGTTAGGGCAGAGGATTTAGATTGGCTGCATACTTTTATGGAACATAATTCAAATGTGGGAAGCGTAATGCCAAGAGTGGAATACCCTAACGGAGAAACACAATATCTATGCAAATTATTGCCGACACCTTGGGATGTTTTTGCTCGGCGTTTTTTACCGATGAAATGGAATAAGAAACGCAATGACAGATACGAATTGCGTCAATCGGGCTATGACAAGATAATGAATGTTCCATATTTAAGCGGTTGCTTTATGTTTCTGCGCACAGCCGCCGTCCTTCAAGCACGCTTATTCGATGAACGCTACTTCCTCTATCCTGAAGACATAGACCTTACACGCACTATACATCGCGATTGGCTGACCCTGTATGTACCTGACGTAACCATAATACACGACCACGCTCGTGCCTCATATAAGAACCTGAAAATGACTTGGGTACATACGGTTAATATGTGTAAGTACTTCAATAAATGGGGATGGTTCTTTGACCGCGAACGAGAACTGATGAACCAAATAACGGAAGAACAATTTTCTACTAACAATATATCTTCAAATGACTAACAATAAATATCCGACAATCAATAATTATCAACCTGTTACCATTCTCTCCATTGAATCGAGTTGTGATGACACTTCGGCTGCCGTTATCAGGAACGGTAAATTATTAAGCAACGTTATTGCCTCACAAAAAATACACGAAGAGTATGGAGGTGTAGTGCCCGAATTGGCATCACGTGCTCACCAACAAAACATCGTCCCTGTAGTTGATACCGCCCTTAAACGTGCTCGTGTGGATAAAAAAGACATCTCTGCCATTGCTTTTACTCGTGGCCCCGGACTATTAGGTTCGCTTATCGTAGGTACATCTTTTGCCAAAGGATTGGCTCTGTCGCTTAACATTCCATTAGTGGAAGTCAATCATCTGCAAGGACATATAATGGCACACTTTATAGAGCCGTCTGGCGAGTATATCCAATTAACACCTTCGCTACAAGGTGTTAAAATAGAACATCCGACTTTTCCTTTCTTGTGTTTATTGGTCAGTGGCGGCAATAGTCAGATTGTACGCGTAGATGCTTATAACCAAATGACTATCATAGGTCAAACCATAGACGATGCGGCAGGTGAGGCATTTGACAAATGTGCAAAAGTGTTAGGATTGCCATACCCGGGGGGACCGTGGATAGACAAACTGTCTAAACAGGGAGATAAAAACAAATATCCTCTCTCCAAGCCCAATATAGCAGGCTACGACTACTCTTTTTCAGGACTGAAAACATCATTTCTCTACACCTTACGTGATATGATGAAAGCCTATGGTGTTGATACAATTGACTCGCTGGCGGATCAAGTTCCCAACTTACGAGAAGATATGTGCGCTTCACTACAAAATGCAATCATCGACACCTTGCTGAAAAAACTTAAAAAGGCTGCCAAGGAATTGCAAATCAATAGTATTGCCATTGCAGGAGGAGTTAGTGCCAATAGCGGACTAAGAAATGCTCTTCAAGAAGAAGGAAAACGACATAATTGGCACGTCTTTATTCCACCTTTCTCATTCACGACAGACAACGCTGCTATGATTGGACAAGCAGGGTACTATAAGTATTTGGACCGAGATTTCTGTCCCATTGACGCTGCCCCATACGCCAAGACCTATATATAACTCATACCTATATGTCTTTCAAGAAGATAGTAACGCCATATTACGACTACATCGTTTTTGTAGTCGTTTTGCTGCTATCTAATGCGTTATGGAAAATATGCGTACGCGGTGAAGACTCGTTGGACGCTGTCGTTACCTTGTTGGGAACAGACATAACGTCATTTTTTCAAATACAAATGCAACATATTGCAAAGCAAGTCTTTACCATCGTTCACATTTTCAAACCTGATATATCATACGACGGGCTTTATACTATCTTCCTTGCCCGACATCATTGTATTGGTATTGTTTGGGGATGCACACCGGTAAAACAAGCATTTATTTTTCTTTGCCTTATGTTGTCAGTTTCTCCCCAATCGTGGCACAAAACGTGGTATATACCTCTCGGATGGGCTTTTATATATGGCGTTAATATATGGAGAATCGCAATTATTACAATAATGATAATACCTCATCCCGAATGGTTTGAGGTATTACATACATATATTTTCAAGTTATTTTTCTATGGAATTATCTTCCTTATGTGGCTGCTATGGGTTAAACTAAACCAACATCAAACGGTAAGTTAAGTAGCCTGCATATACAATCAACAGTACTGCTCCTCCCCAGCGTTTCACCTCTCGCTCGTGATTGGTCTTCACAAACAGCCATACCAATATGCTGCCTAATGCTGCTCCCCAAGCGTCCATTGCTATTCCTTCGTATGCCGGCAATGGACGGATAACTGCCGAAGTGGCTAATACGAAATACACATTGAATATATTACTGCCTATCACGTTGCCTAAAGCAATATCACTATTGTGCTTAAAGGCAGCCATTACAGATGTTGCCAATTCTGGCAAAGATGTACCTAATGCCACTATGGTCAGTCCGATTATAGCCTCCGACACTCCCATTTTTGTGGCTATCTTAACTGCCGACTTAACTATCATCTCACCGCCAACAATCAAACCTACAAGCCCCAACAGGATAAAAACAATGGCACGACCTTTCGACATCTGCTTCACCTCTTCTGCACTCGCCTCATCAGGGTGATCCTTGGTATGACGGAAAGTATTGTAAAGGAAATAAGCAAAGAGTAATAATAATACTATACCTTCTATCCGTCCCACTCCCTTCTGCGCCTCACCCATAGGTGAAGGAAAAGCCACAAACACAAACACCACCACTCCGGCAATAATAGACATAGGTATATCAAAATCGCGAGAACGCTTCTGAGACACAACCGGATAAACCAATGCCGTCAAACCTAAAATAACATAAGTGTTAATGATATTGGAACCTAATATATTGGTAACAGCCAAGTCGGTTACGCCATCTGCCACCGACACCATATTGACCACAAACTCCGGCATAGACGTGCCAAAAGCCACCACTGTCAGACCAATAACCAAATCGCTGATACCAAAGTGCTTGGCTATCGATGAGGCTCCGTCCACAAGCCAATCGGCTCCCTTAACCAACATCACCAAACCGACAACCAATACAATAACTAAAAACCAAGTAGCATCTAACATAGTCTAAACATTAAATAAGAAATGCATTATATCGCCGTCCTGAACAATATAATCCTTACCTTCCACTCCCAATTTACCCGCTGCTCTACAAGCCGCCTCTCCTCCTAATGTTATGTAATCGTCATACTTAATAACCTCTGCACGGATAAAACCTTTCTCAAAGTCAGTATGTATCACCCCCGCACATTGCGGTGCTTTCCAACCTTCACGGAAGGTCCAAGCCCTCACTTCGTCCGAACCGGCAGTGAGGAATGTACGTAGATTGAGCAAGGCGTATGCCGCTTTAATCAAACGATTACAGCCGGACTCCTTCAAGCCTATCTCCTCCAAGAACATCAGCCTCTCTTCGTAGGTTTCCAACTCGGCTATCTCCGCCTCTGTCTTGGCTGCCAAAACCACTACTTGAGCATTTTCGTCCTTGACGGCTTCTCGCACCATATCCACATACCTGTTACCACTGACAGCCGAAGCCTCATCCACATTGCAAACATACATAACAGGCTTATTGGTCAGCAAGAACAAGTCACGAGCCACAGCCTCCTCGTCCTTACCCGACAATTCCACCGTGCGAGCATTCTTGCCTTCGGAAAGAACTTGACGATACTGAAGCATTAACTCCAATGCCAATTTGGCTTGCTTATCTCCACCCGCCTTGGCTTGCTTCTCCGTCTTCTGTATGCGCGCCTCAATAGTTTCAAGGTCTTTGAGTTGTAACTCTGCCTCTATCACTTCCTTATCACGCAAAGGATTAACCGAACCGTCCACATGAACCACATTATCGTCATCAAAACAACGCAATACGTGAATAATGGCATCCGTTTCGCGTATGTTAGCAAGGAACTTATTGCCTAATCCTTCACCTTTGCTTGCCCCTTTGACTAATCCGGCGATATCCACTATCTCCACCGTTGTGGGTATAACTCCGCGTTCAGGCTTACATAACTCGCCTAAACGAATAAGCCGCTCGTCAGGAACGGTTATCACACCCACATTGGGTTCTATGGTGCAAAAAGGAAAATTGGCAGACTGAGCCTTGGCGTTGCTTAAACAATTAAAAAGAGTTGATTTGCCTACATTGGGCAATCCTACTATTCCACATTTCATCGTAATTACTATTTTTTTAAGCGGGCAAAAATATGCTTTTCTTTGTTGGCTACCAAAAAGAATATACTTTTGCTTGATTTTTATGAAAATACTTGTAGCACCACTTAATTGGGGATTGGGTCACGCCACTCGTTGTATTCCTTTGGTTAGCCGCTTTTTGGACGAAGGCAACGAGGTTGTGTTAGGCGGTGATGGCGAGAGTCTTTTGCGTTTGCGACAGGCCTTTCCCACTTTGCGTTTTATCCCTCTTGCACCTCTTAACTTGCAATATGGCAAAACTAAGAGCCAAGTGTTGCCCTTGCTTCGCGCCTTGCCTCAATTCATACGTTTCTCCCATAACGACAGAGGACTATTGGAACAACTCTATATAAACGAGCATTTCGACCTTATCGTTTCCGATAACCGCTTTGGCTTATATTCCAAACTTCTCAAACCTTCCACTCGCTTCGTATATGTAACCCACCAGTTATTTGTTCGTCTTCCTCGCGGTTGGCGTTGGTTGGAAGGATTGGCTCAACTTATTCACAGGCTTATCTACAATCGCTTCGATGAGATATGGGTACCGGATTACAAGCAAGCAGATAAATGTTTAAGCGGCGCATTGAGCCATCGACAAAGAGGCATACCCGACAAAGTGAAATATATAGGTCCCTTATCACGCTTGACACCAACTGACCAAAAAGACACCACCTACCCCATCGTGGCTCTATTATCCGGATTGGAACCGCAGCGCACTATATTAGAGCAAGAAATAAAGAAAAAATACTATGGACATAAAGAAACAGTACTGATTATAAGAGGTAAAATAGGTGCGCCGTCAATGACTGTACAACACGATAACATCACTATCATTCCCCATCTCAAAGATGAGGACTTGGTTAAATATCTCAACGGAGCAGACACTGTCATTTGCCGCAGCGGCTATTCCACCATTATGGATTTAGACCGATTGGGCGTTCTCCATAAAGCACAACTCCACCCCACTCCCGGACAAAGCGAACAAGAATATCTGGCTGATTTCATCGATAAAAAAAGAAAAGAAAAGATTCAATAAAGATGAAAAGACTTTCTATCATAACATCCTTTCTTTTTATCACTCATATTTTATTTGCACAGCAACATACTATCAATGGTTATATCGTTGATCGCCAAACAGGTGAGCCGCTCATCGGTGCTGCCATATTAGATAAGACAACCAATCACGGCACAGTAACCAATGCCTACGGATTCTATACTCTTACTTTACCGCAAGACAGCATAAATTTACAATGTTCATACGTAGGTTATTCCACTGCTTACCACTCTTTCTTTCTCAACCAAGACACTCTGCTAACTGTTTCTTTGGAAACGAACACTGAATTACAAGAAGTTACTGTTACAGCCGCTCATAAACAATTTGGTGCGGAAGCAGCACAAATGAGTGCCGTGTCTGTTCCTGTTACTCAGATTAAACTTATGCCTGCTTTTCTCGGTGAAACCGACGTTATTAAGACTCTCCAACTCCTTCCCGGAGTGCAAGGCGGCACAGAAGGTTCGGCAGGAATGTATGTGCGCGGTGGCGGTCCTGACGAAAACTTACTCCTTTTAGACGGTGTACCTGTTTACAATATCAACCACGCACTGGGGTTCTTCTCTGTCTTTGATGCCGATGCCATAAAGAACGTTACTCTCTATAAAGGTAGTTTCCCCGCGCATTTTGGAGGGAGGTTAAGTTCGGTTGTGGATGTAAGGCTCAACGACGGTAATATGTATAAATTCAAAGGTAAAGCCTCTATCGGTCTTATTTCCTCCAAGTTTCATTTGGAAGGTCCGCTATGGAAAGGACACACTTCGTTTAGTATATCGGGCAGAAGGACATACTACGACATACTGCTTCAGCCTATATTAGCCTCGTTAAGTGCCACTAATGCTGACCTTAAAAGACTTAATGCAGGCTATTATTTCTGGGATGTAAATGCCAAAATATCGCATAAGTTTTCCGATAAAGACAAACTCTTTGCCACCTTCTATATGGGCGATGATGTTGTCTATGCCAACATCAAAACACGAGATTATAACTCCAATGATTTTTCAGCAGAGGAAAGACTTAATCTTCGTATGCAGTGGGGTAATATAGTGGCTGCGCTAAGATGGAATCATATCGTCAATTCCCAACTGTTCCTCAACACAAGTGTCAATTACACTCAATACAGGTACAATACAAAAGTTGGAATGGAGGCAATATATAAAAACAAAGTCTCTAATGAAAATCAACAATTCTCCGTTGGTTACAACTCCGGCATACACGACGTTACAGGCAAAGCCGAATTAGACTATACGCCATCTCCCAATCATAACCTGCGTTTCGGAACCACTTATACTTTCCATATCTATCGCCCAGGAGTGCAATCGTTGATGACTAAAATGGTAATGGACGAAACAACGGAAAAGATTGACACCACATTTGGCGACTTACCTATCAATGCACACGAAACGGCTCTTTATGCCGAAGACGAAATGACTCTCGGTCAATACGTGAAAATGAATGCGGGACTTCATTATAGTACAATGACAGTGGACGGCAAGTTCTATCATAGTCTGCAACCCCGCTTGTCAGGACGAATAAAACTTTACGACGACCTTTCTGTCAAAGCAGGTTACGCATATATGACACAATATATTCATCTGCTATCCAATAACAACGTTTCGCTGCCGTCCGACCTATGGGTACCGATTGCCAAACAGATAAAACCAATGAAAACCCATCAGGTTTCTCTTGGCATATTCTACGATCTTCGCGATTGGGTGTCATTTTCAGTGGAAGGATATTATAAAGCAATGGACAACTTACTGGAATATAAGGATGGTGCTTCGTTTCTCAGTTCATCGTCCGCTTGGACTGAAAAAGTGTGCCAAGGCAAAGGTTGGAGTTATGGAGTGGAACTGCTCGTTCAACGTTCAATAGGCAATACAACAGGATGGATTGGCTATACTTGGAGTCGCACTATGCGTCAGTTTGACCGTGAAGGACAAATGCTCAATCAAGGCAGACCTTTCCCCGCCAAATACGACCGTATTCACGACCTGAGCATAACTGTTTCTCATCGTTTTGCCTCTTGGTTGGACGTGTCTGCTTCGTGGGTATTCAGTACTGGTAACTGTGCCACACTTGCCACACAACAATATATGCAGGCTGATGTATTCGGCGACATATACACAAGTTTAGATTACATCGAAGAGCGTAATAACTTCCGCTTTGAGAACTACCACCGCCTTGACCTTGCAGCCAATTTTCACTACGACGGCAAACGCGTTCCGCAAATCAACCATACTTGGAGTATTTCGGTATATAATGTCTATAACCAAAAAAATCCATTTTTGATGTATCCGGGATATAATAATGGACAACAGGTTTTGCAAAAACTAACATTATTCCCCGTTATGCCTACCGTTACATATAGTCTATCATTCTGATTATGAAATATAAACATTTTGTTTTTTTACTATTTTTTCTGCTTACATCCTGTGTTACGGAAGTTGAATTTGAGGCAAAGGACACCGAACCGCAATTAGTTGTGAATGCTATCGCAGAAGTAGGTCAACCGCTTAATGTCAGCCTTACTTATTCAACCCCGATTTTCTCGAATAAAACTAACGAATATGGCTATACCATAATTAAAGATGCAGAAGTTACTCTCACTATAAACGGCTATAGCGAACAACTTTCCTACAACTCGTTTTCAAGACAATATGAATCAACACACATAATACAGTATTCTGATTCCTTGAACTTAACCGTCATTACCCGACAGAAAACCGCCTCTGCTTCTATTAGAGTGATTGACGAGGCTGTTACGATTGACAAAACAGATTTCATAACGGACAACCGACTTGGTGTTTTTGATTATACGGAAGAACATATAGTTAATTATTGGTATATGTATGCCACGCTTGGTATAACTTTTTCCGATCCATCGGATAAAAACAACTATTATCTCGCTGATTATTCCGGCAATCTGTACACAACGGGAACAAACGATACCATTAAAACGACCGTCGAATGGTTTAATTTTGAACAAGGGTTGAGCGAAAACTCTTCCGAATTAGACCTTTCCGACAATTTTTCCTCAACTGATAACAGAGTTTTTGCAGACGATATTTATAACGGCAAGACAATTCGCATTACCAAGGACGCATACTTCTTTGTATATAGAACATATAGTGATGAAAAAGACAGCCAAATGACGGTGGACTCACTAATTATTGACTATAGCCTATATAACATTGACAGACAACTGTATCTGTATCTTCAGACAGCCAATTCCAATCAGTTGTCATCAGGTTTTCTCAATCTCTTTGCAGAACCTGTGCAAGTATATACCAATATAGAAGGCGGTATGGGTATTTTTGCCTCTATGGCACGAACCACAAAACGGGAACGGATATTCTAAAAAGCCACTGGTAGATATTTTTTCCAAAAAAAACGTCTTATTATTGTGCATATAACAAACATACCATACTTTTGCCGCGAAAAATGTAAACAAAAATATAAACAAAACATGAAAAAAGGTTTCTTCTTTATGGCATTGATGGCGGCTGTATTGCTGACCTCTTGCGGTGCTCCTGTTTCTCCGGAGCAACTTAATGTTAATCCCAATCCTCTTACTGTAGTAGGCAACAAGGTAAATGCTACTATTACCGGTACTTTCCCACAAAAGAAATTCGCCAAGAACGGCGTTTTGGTAGTTACCCCTGTTCTTAAATATAACGGCACAGAAGTGTTGGGCACTCCTGTAACATACGTTGGTGAAAACGTTAAGGAAAACGGTAAGGTTGTTAATTATCGTAATGGCGGAACATACTCACAAACAGCAAGTTTTGATTTTGTTCCCGAAATGGCTCAATCAGAGTTGTATCTTCGTTTCGAGGCTCGCAAAGGTAAAAAGACAATCGAGATTCCCGACGTGAAGGTTGCAGACGGCGTTGTTACCACTGCCAAACTCGTTGACCCCAAAGAGGTTCGCGCTCAAATCACTCCCGATAAGTTCCAACGTATTATCCAAGAGTATCAAGAGGCTGACATTATGTTCCTTATCCAACAAGCCAACCTTCGTGATTCACAACTCAACAGCCAAGAGATGAAAGCCCTTAAGGCTGCTATTAAAGAGGCTACCAAAGCTGAAAACAAAGCCATCAACAACGTTGAAGTATTGGCATACGCCAGCCCTGACGGAAGTTTGGATTTGAACACCAATCTTGCTAACAATCGTGAGAAGAATGCTCAACGTTATATGGAGCGTATCCTTCGCCAAAACCGCGTTAAGACTGACATCAATTCAGACGTTACTCCCGAAGACTGGGAAGGTTTCAAGGCTGCTGTTGAACAAAGCAATGTAGAAGACAAAGAGATGGTATTGCGCGTACTGAGTATGTACAGCGATCCCGAAGAGAGAGAAGTACAGATTAAGAACTTGGCTGCCGTTTATAAAACTCTTGCCACTGATGTTCTGCCCGCACTTCGTCGCAGCCGTATCGTTCTCACTACCGACATCATCGGCAAATCAGACGAAGAGATTTCACGTCTTGCAAAGAACGACCCTGCTCAACTCTCTGTTGAAGAGCTGCTTTATGCCGCCACTCTGACCAACGACTATAACGAGAAGATGGCTATCTACACCAAGGTTGCTGAGCAATACAACGACTATCGTGCTTACAACAATATGGGTATGCTTTACTATTCGGCAGGTAATATCGATGAGGCACGTCGCAACTATGCAAAGGCTCTTACCTTGGCTCCTAATGACGCTGACGTAAACTACAATGCAGGTGTAGTTGCTTTGGCTGACAATGACCTCAAGAAAGCAGAAGAATATCTTGGTAAAGCAGCAGGCACACAAGGTAACTTGAAAGCCGCTATGGGTACTCTCTATACTATGAAGGGTGATTATGCAAAAGCAAAGAAATCATACGCAGGCGAGAACACCAACAACGCTGCTACTCAAATGATTCTTAACGAGGATTATGCAGGTGCACGCAAAGCCTTGGCTGCTGTTGAGAACCCCAATGCCACCACTGCTTATTTGAGCGCAATCGTAGGTGCTCGCACTAACGACCGTGAAGCCGTTTACAGCAACCTTAAGAGTGCTATTGCTCAAAATGCTGCATACAAACAGAGAGCATTGACCGACATCGAGTTTGCTAAATATGCAGAAGACGATCAATTCCTCGCTATTGTAAAATAATGTCAGTATTATTTCCAAAAGTAAATAAACCTCGTGAATGGGATTATCGCCCCATTTACTATGACGAACAAAAAGAGGCGCGCAAGGAGAAACTTGCGCGCCTCCATAGTCATTCATTGCGTGAAGAATACGAGCGCAATAAGGCTGAACGTATTGCCAAACAGAAGTCCAAAATGGGCTTTTGGATAGCCTTATTCCTAATAGCGGCACTCGTCTATTGGTTTCTGCAATAACTGATTGCCATCATTATTCAGTATCAAGTAACTCATTGTTTTCCTTCTTATGGATATAGTACATCTCCTTCCTGATAGTGTTGCCAATCAGATTGCAGCCGGTGAGGTTATTCAGCGTCCCGCCAGTTGCTTGAAAGAGTTGGTGGAAAACTCGTTGGACGCAGGTGCAAGCCATATCCAAATCATATTGCGCGATGCCGGTCGTACCCTTTTGCAGGTTATAGACGACGGCACCGGAATGAGTACAACAGATGCGCGTATGGCATTTGAGCGTCATGCCACTTCTAAAATCAGCAACGCAGCCGACTTGTTTCAATTGCACACTATGGGCTTTCGCGGTGAAGCATTAGCCAGTATATGCGCTGTGGCAACGGTGGAAGTACAGACACGTCGTGAGGAAGATGAATTAGGCACACTATTGGAAATAAGCGGGTCGGATGTAATTCGCCAAGAACCTGTTCAGTGCGCCAAGGGAACCAATATGCGTGTCAAGAACTTGTTTTTCAATGTTCCGGCACGCCGCAGAT
Source organism: uncultured Bacteroidales bacterium (assembly GCA_947167395.1). Taxonomy (GTDB): domain Bacteria; phylum Bacteroidota; class Bacteroidia; order Bacteroidales; family Paludibacteraceae; genus Colicola. Next base: position 18,200 of record CAMVHW010000003.1, on the reverse strand, counting down.
TCTTAAAAACAGACCAAACCGAAATGCGCAATATATATACGGAGTTTGCCCGTATTGTGTTGGTTAATCCGCAGGTTCGTTTTACTCTGATAAGCCAAGACGAAGTTGTTTATGACCTCAAAGCAGGTTCTGACAAACAACGTATAGAAGCCTATTTCGGTCACTCGCAACGTCATCTGTATTCAAGCCAACTCATAGATATTCATATCGACACCGAGTTGGTTAACATACACGGATTTATCGGCAAGCCTGAAAATGCGAGCCGTAATCCGCAGCAGTTCTTCTTCGTTAATCGTCGCTTTATGAAACACCCGTATTTTCATAAAGCAATAATGACTGCTTATCAAGGACTGCTGCACAACGACACCACACCTTCATATTTCATCTATTTCACCCTACCGCCCGAATCGATAGACGTAAATATACACCCTACCAAGACGGAGGTGAAATTTGCCGATGAACAGTTGATTTTTCCTATTCTTCTTTCCACTGTCAGAGAGGCATTAGGCAAATATAATATCATTCCTTCGCTCGATTTTGATACGACAGGAAAAATAGAAATGCCGCTGCAAGGACAAAACAAATCTTTTTCCACACCTGCTTTTCTCCAACACGATAAGACATACAATCCCTTCCATCCCCCCCAACCGAGTGTTGATTCGCATTGGAAATCACTATATGATATTCCGCAGACAAAGAATGAATATAACGTTATACATAATAGTGATAATACACCTTCAACCGCTCTTTTTGAAACGGAATCAGATTCTGTTCACCCCTATCAGTTGAATAATCGCTATATTGTTCTTCCCCAAGCCAACGGGTTGCTGCTTATAGATCAACATCGTGCTCACGCACTGGTACTATATGAACAATGTCTTAAACGGCTAAAAGACCATAACGGCGAAGTACAACAATTGCTTTTCCCGGAGATATGGGACGTTGGAGTGGCAGACGAATACATAGTAGATAGCATAACTGACTATTTGCATTCATTAGGGTTTGAGTTAAATCGTTTGACAAGAGGGAGTTACAATATAAGCGGTGTTCCTGCTATTTTAGGTAATCAGAGTCCCTTGTCGGCGTTACAACAAATACTTGACAGCGTAAGAGAAATAGGCAATATAGCTCAGGACGAGAGAGAGCGACGCATAGCGTGGTCAATGGCTGACAGTTCGGCTATTCCATACGGTAAGTCGCTCACACAGAACGAGATGACCACTATCCTGACTCAACTGAACTCACAAGGTGAATACAATCGCACGCCAAACGGAAAACCTGTTTCTATATTGTTCAGTAACGAACAGATTAACAGTCTTTTTTGATTTGAACAAAATAATTATACAATAAAAAAGCCCTATAAAAGTCCAAAAACTTGCATAAAGATATTTTTCACTCTACTTTTGCGACCGTTTTTGGGGAAAGTGCAGAGGAAAGATATTTAAGAAGTAAAACTAAACAATAAACTATTATGTCAGAAATTGAATCAAAAGTAAAAGCCATCATCGTTGATAAATTGGGCGTAGATGAAAATCAAGTAACTATGGATGCTAATTTTTCAACCGATTTGAATGCGGATTCACTTGATACAGTGGATTTGATTATGGAGTTTGAAAAAGAGTTTAACATCACTATCCCCGAAGAGGAGACTCAAAAGATTTCCACCGTTGGTGATGCAGTACGCTTTGTAGAACAGGCTGTTGCTTAATCTTGCCAATAACAAGATAAACTGTACGAGTCGGCAGTATAAATGATATGCTGTCGGCTCGTTTTAACTAAATTTTACATCTTTACACTTGATAATATATGGAACTTAAACGAGTTGCTATAACAGGTTTGGGTGCGATGACACCTCTTGGTAACTCCGTCGAAACCACTTGGGAAGCACTGATTGAAGGGAGGAGCGGTATAGACACCATTACTCTCTTTGATTCGTCGCTATGTAAAACTCATTTTGCAGGAGAAGTGAAAGGTTATGATCCTGCGCAATACTTTGACAGAAAAGAACTAAACAAAATAGACCGATACACACAGTTAGGTATTCTTGCCGTACAAGAAGCCCTGACAGACAGTTGTCTTGACTTGACACAAGAAGACAGAGATAAGATAGGCGTTATATGGGGCAGCGGAATGGGAGGAATGATGACCATAGAGAAAGAACTCTCCACGTTCGGAATGAATAATTGTGTACCGCGATTCAGCCCGTTCTATATACCTCGCTCGATTGCCAATATGGGTGGTGCCAACATCTCTCTTCGCTTTGGTTTGAAAGGTATCAGTTATACCACCGTATCAGCCTGTGCGTCGTCGGCTCACGCTATTGCTGATGCCTTCAATTATATACGTCTTGGTAAGGCTAATGCCATAGTAACAGGCGGCAGCGATGCAGATGTTACCTTCTCCGGCATAAGCGGTTTCAACTCTATGTACGCCAATTCCACCCGTAACGACAGTCCGCAAACAGCCTCTCGTCCGTTCTCTAAGTCGCGTGACGGCTTCGTTCTTAGCGAAGGTTCGGCTTGTCTTATATTAGAAGAGTGGGAACACGCCGTTAAGCGCGGTGCGAAGATATATGCAGAGTTAGTTGGTGCGGGTATGAATGCTGATGCCTACCATATCACTGCCCCCAATCCGGAAGGCAACGGAGTGGCAAAAGTAATGCAATTAGCCATTGACGATGCCGGTATCAGTACGAACGAAGTGGATTATATCAATGCTCACGGCACCTCCACTCCCTTGGGGGATATAGCCGAAGTAACTGCTATACAGCGTCTATGGAAAGATGACGCTTATCGGCTCAACATATCTTCCACCAAATCGATGACCGGTCATATGATGGGTGCAGCGGGTGCCGTAGAGGCTCTTATATGCGCTCTTTCACTCAAAAACGGCATCGTGCCACCCACTATCAACCATCAAGCAGACGATGAGGACGACAAGATAGATTATCGTCTGAATTTCACTTTCAATAAAGCCCAAAAACGCCATCTCCGTTATGCGTTAAGCAATACTTTTGGGTTTGGCGGACATAACGCTTCTATTTTGCTCAAATATGTATAATGTTGCTATTGTCGGTGCATCAGGTGCAGTAGGTCAGGAACTGCTGAAAGTTCTGCAAGAAAGGCACTTCCCTATAAACACATTGCGTCTATTCGGCTCCAAACGCAGTGCCGGACAGCAATATGTGTTTGGCGAACAAAGTGTTATGGTAGAGGAACTTACTCATGGCAACACCTTTAAGGACACAGACATAGTCTTTACCTCAGCAGGAGCAAGTGTCAGCCGCGAATACGCAGACGATATAACCAAATTCGGGGCTGTAATGATTGACAATTCCAGTGCTTTTCGTATGGACGAGGATATTCCCTTGGTTGTTCCCGAAGTGAACGGTAAGGATGCTTTCTCGCATCCACGTAATATAATTGCCAATCCTAATTGCAGCACAATAGTAATGGCATTGCCTTTGTTTGCCATTCACCGCGTCAGCCCTGTTAAGCGTGTACATGTAGCCACCTACCAAGCAGCCAGCGGAGCGGGCGCACAGGCAATGCAAGAATTGCAAAACCAATATGCTCAATTACAGAATAATGAGCCTGTTGCGGTTAATCGTTTTGCTCACCAATTAGCCTATAATGTCATTCCACATATAGACGTTTTCCAAGATAATGACTACACCAAAGAGGAAATGAAGATGCACTATGAAACACGCAAGATTTTCCACTCCGGAATGAATGTGAGTGCCACTTGCGTCCGCGTACCTACTCTTCGTTGTCATTCGGAAGCAGTGTGGGTGGAAACAGAATCGTTTCTAAACATAGAAGAGGTCAAACAATCCATAGCGGCAATGTCAGGCTGTATAGTTATGGACGAACCTAAAAACAATATCTATCCTATGCCTTTGTTTTTAAGCGGCAAAGACGAGGTATATGTAGGTCGTATAAGGCAAGACATAACACAACATAACGGACTTACTTTTTGGTGTGTAGGCGACCAGATACGCAAAGGAGCCGCACTCAATGCCGTACAGATAGCCGAACTGCTGATAAGCAAATAATACCTATGAACGAGGAACGTCCACATATTGAGATTATGGCTCCCGTGGGGAGTTGGGAGAGTCTGTCTGCCGCTCTTAATGCCGGTGCTGATAGTATATATTTCGGTATAGAGCACTTGAATATGCGTGCTCACTCGTCTGCTAATTTCACCACGGAAAACTTACACACCATTGTGGCACGCTGTAAGGAGACAGGCGTGAAGACATATCTGACTCTCAATACGGTTATGTACCCTCAAGATATTCAACTTGTTCACACTATTGTGGATAATGCCAAGCAAGCGGGTGTGGATGCCATCATAGCGAGCGACATAGCCGTAATGCAATACGCCAACGAACAAGGTGTGGAAGTACATCTGTCCACCCAACTAAACATTGCCAACACGGAAGCCCTACGCTTCTATGCGCAGTTTGCGGATGTGGTTGTATTGGCCCGCGAACTGAATATGCAGCAGGTGGCTTCAATCTATAACGACATACAGACGCAACATATATGCGGACGCAAGGGTGAGCCTATACGTATTGAGATGTTCTGCCACGGAGCATTGTGTATGGCGGTCAGCGGCAAATGCTATCTGAGCCTTAATAATTTAGGCTATAGTGCCAACCGTGGTGCTTGTATGCAAATATGCAGACGCGGATATATAGTGAAAGACAAGGAGTCGGACATAGAGTTAGAGGTGGATAATCAGTATATTATGTCTCCTAAAGACCTCAAAACAATTCATTTCCTCAATAAGATGCTGGATGCCGGTGTACGTGTGCTGAAGATTGAAGGCAGAGCAAGAGGAGCAGAGTATGTGTCCACTGTTGTGGGGTGTTATAAAGAGGCAGTGAAGGCTTGGCAGAATGGCGAATACGCCAATGAGTCTATCAATGAGCGTATTGCTGATTGGAACGAACGTTTAAGTCGCGTGTTCAACCGTGGTTTTTGGGATGGCTACTACCAAGGGCAACGCCTCGGCGAATGGACTCATCGCTATGGCTCACAAGCCACAAGGAAAAAAGTTTTTGTCGGTCGTTGCACCAATTTTTTCAAACAAATCAGCGTTGCAGAGTTTTATATAGAGGCAGTGGATAGCATAAAAGAAGGGGACGAGTTGTTGATTACAGGTGAGACCACCGGCGCCTACGAAACAGTTGCTCACGACATGCATAACGCACAAGGTAATACAGAACAAGTTATCACCAAGGGTCAGTTCTTTTCCATTAAGACACAAACAACTATCCATCGTGGCGACAAATTGTTCATTATGCAACCAACTAATACATAACACAATCTTTTTATTATTTTTGTAAAAAAGAAAAAAGCCCTACATTTGCGGCGATAATAAATAAATACAATTACAGATTATGACAATCAATGAATATGCATTTGGTGGCAAGAAAGCCATCGTTCGTGTGGACTTTAATGTTCCTTTGGATGATAATGGTCGTATAACAGACGACACTCGTATTCGCGGTGCCGTACCTACTCTTAAGAAGATACTTAATGACGGCGGTGCGCTTATCATAATGTCCCATATGGGTAAGCCCAAAGGCAAAGTGAATGGAAAACTCAGTCTTCGTCAGATTGTGCCTGCCGTTAGTGAAGCCCTTGGTGTTCCCGTACAGTTTGCAGCCGATTGTGCCAAAGCCGCAGCAGAAGCCGCAGCACTTAAATCCGGCGAAGTTTTGCTCTTGGAGAACCTTCGTTTCTACCCTGAAGAGGAAGGCAAACCCGTAGGCATAGACAAAGCCGACCCCGCATACGAAGAGGCAAAGAAAGCAATGAAAGCCTCACAGAAAGAGTTTGCCAAGACACTGGCAAGTTATGCCGACTGTTATGTTAATGACGCTTTTGGCACAGCCCACCGCAAACACGCTTCCACAGCCGTCATTGCCGACTACTTCGACAAAGACAACAAGATGCTCGGCTACCTTATGGAGAAAGAGGTGCAAGCCGTTGAGAACGTGCTTAATAACATCCGCCGTCCCTTCACTGCTATTATGGGTGGCTCCAAGGTTAGCACAAAAATTGGTATCATCACCAATCTGCTCAATAAGGTTGATAACCTTGTTATATGCGGTGGTATGACCTATACTTTTATGAAAGCGCAAGGCGGTAAGATAGGTGATTCACTTTGTGAGGACGAGCAACTGCAATTAGCACTTGACATCTTGGCTCAAGCCAAAGAAAAAGGCGTTAATCTCCTCTTGGCGAAAGATACGGTGGCTGCTAATCGTTTTGCAGAAGATGCAGACACACAGATATGTCCTTCGTCGGCAATACCTGATGGTTGGATGGGCATGGACATAGGTCCTGCCAGTCGCGAACTGTTTGCAGAGGCTATTGAGAATGCCAAGACTATTCTGTGGAATGGTCCTGCCGGTGTGTTTGAGATGGATAAGTTCGCCAAGGGTTCGGAAGCCATAGCACACTCAATAGCCAAAGCCACAAGCAACGGAGCATACAGCCTTATCGGCGGCGGCGACAGCGTGGCTTGTATCAACAAACTACACTTGGCTGACCAAGTAAGTTATATATCCACAGGTGGCGGTGCTTTGTTGGAAGCAATAGAAGGTAAGGAACTGCCCGGCGTGGCTGCAATATGTAAATAATAAAGGAAAAAGGAATATGGACATAGTAGGTAAAATCATTCAAGTTCTGCCGCTGCAAGAAGGAACCAGCAAGGCAGGCAATCCGTGGAAATCGCAGTCGTATGTGTTAGAAACACAAGAACAATACCCTCGTAAAGTATGTTTTGAGGTGTTTGGCGAAGACCGCATAAAGAACAACCCTTGCAATGTGGACGATGTGGTAACTGTGTCATTCGACATTGAGAGCCGTGAGTATAACGGTCGTTGGTACACCTCTATTCGTGCTTGGCGTGTACAGCAAGGAGTAGTCAATGCTGCTCAACCTGCCACTACTACCGCCACAGCCACAACAACACCTACTGCCGCCACAACGCCAATGGGGCAATCAACGCCTAATAATGCTACATTTGACGCTATTGCACAGCAGGACGAAACAGAAGACCTGCCGTTCTAAACAAGCAATAGACTGACCTTTTCTTATGAGCAAAAAGAACATTACCTTACTTATTATCGTTCTTATACTTCTAATGGGCGGCACTATTTTATGTGCCGTTCGTTGGAAAGTATGGTTTGGTAACCCGCAAGAACCGCAATGGGAAGGTGACACTATTGCTTATCAATTCTACACTTTTGCTCAAGATTCAGTACCGGGTTTCGTCTATAAAGACTGTCAGTGGCAAGATGTAAAAGATCCTGATAGTTTGGTATTCATATTATTGGGCGATGTACACAATCAAGTGGATAGTATGCAATGGGAGGCTATGGCTCAAAGGCATCCTAACATAGATTTTTATGCCCAATTAGGCGATTTTATCGACCGTGGCTACTTCTACTATGCTCAACAACTCATTAGCGAATTAGAGGGTACTCCTTTTGCTCAATTACCGCTTGTTGTTACTCCGGGTAATCACGAATACCATAAAGGTATTGTACGTCGTTTGCCGCAACTATGGCACGACTTGTTTCCGCAGCCTCTCAATGGACCGGAACGTTTCAAGGGTTCAACCTTCTTTATTGACTTTCCCGCTCTTCGTTTTATTGCTATTGACACTAACGGACTGCAACGCTTGTCCGATTACACTCGCGTCAATTTTTGGGTGCGCAATGCTCTTAACACAGCCGATGGACGCTTTACGGTGGTTATGATGCACCACCCTGTATATGCGTCCGCAAAAGGAAGATTCAATTTAGGCATCTACCTTACCTTTGCTCGCTTATTACGCAAGGCTGATGTCGTTTTTTCCGGTCACGACCATACTTATGCACGGCGTATGCCTTTTATCGGCACTGTGAGTACACGCAAATTCAAACGAATAAAAGACAACCATAATTGGGAGAGTTCTTGTACAGACAAACAATTATACGAAGTGGTCTCCATTAGTCAAGACACACTTCGTATAAACACTTATCTTATCGATTCCGGAGAGTTGTTCGACTCCGTTAAGATAACTCACTCCCCTACTCTTTCGTCACTTTAATAGACAAACTTCGCCCACAAACTTTTCCCGTTCAACTTACCTTCTATCATATACTTCACTAAATAAATCTGACCTGATGTCAGTTTATTAACAGGTATATTGATAGTCGTTTCGCCTTTGGATAGAGGTATGGTGAAAAGAATCTTACCTGTGGCATCATATATATTCAGACTGCTATTATCCTCTGCCTCAGCTGTAAGATATGCCGTTACCTTATCATTGGTACATTGCACGGAGAAATGATTGGAGTTGACACTGCCTGTCTTTGTAGTTACGCTTATGGTATTTCCGCGCTCTGACCTATGGTTTTCACAGCCCTTTTCTTCGCTGCAAGTCAAGTAATAATAATACTTTGTCTGTGGCAAGAGATCTTTTACCTCTGCCTCTGTCATAGAGGCATTTACAATCATTGCTGTATCGTTAAACACATACGCCGGTTGCTTACCACAAACTATATTTACTGTCTTTAAGGTAACACTATGAGTATCTTGTATTGTTCCATACACAAAGCGGAACAGAAGATAATTCTTATCGTCGGTAAATGAATAGGTCTTATTGATTGTATAATTGGTGGAACGAGTTGACAAACTATCTATACGCTGCCATTGCTCACCATTCCAACCATCCACCAATACATATCCGCGATAATCATTTTTGGCGGAGTTATAGGACTGCTCTATTGTAAACTCCAATGACTGCACAGGCAAATACAAGTTATCTGTCGTATAACTTGTGCCATTCGACGACATACGTAATTGCGGCTTGAATGAATAGGCGGACGTTTTGTCTATCAGGCGATAAACGACCAATTCATATTGTTCGGCATCTTCTTGTGTTTCCCATTGTGCTATGAACGAATACGGCGTTATGTCTTTGGCTTCGTTGGCAACAACATCGGTAATGAAAGTAGGACGCAGGCTCTCTGCTTTGATAGGTACAAAAAATGATTGTGCCCCATCACGAGTCTGTACAACTACATCACCTTCCTGATAATCACATTGTTTGACAGCAGCAAAGCGAACAAATAATTGCGCCGTGTATGAACTATCGGCAAGAGGCTTAACCCATATAGTGTCTTTTACCCAAACAGAACTATCCAAACTCAATTCCAAAAAAGGATTCTCCGACAAAATGGCAACCACAGTATCTTGAATTTTCTCCCCTTCTATCTCTAATTTGACAACTTCTTGGTTAATTATCCGATCAATATCAAAATAGGTATGAATCATCTTCGGTTCTGAAGGAGTCATAGTAAATCCTGAACCGCTATATGATCCGTGGTGGAAAGCAACATTTATATCTGAAACAACTCGAATAGAGTGCAACTGATGAGCAAACAATGTGTCGTTATTATTATTAACAGGAAAGAAATCTGTAACCTTAAAGAGTCCCGGATAAGTGTCAGTAGGTGTGGACATATACGGATTGGAATACCATGCCTCACAAATATCGTATAAGAAAGGTTTGGAGTTATTGGGGGTGTTATAGTCCCAACGATGTTGATCCCACGTTATATGCGTTATCAGCAATCCTGTTCCCGGCAAGCAACCTTCCGGTGCATCCCATCCCACTTTCTGACGATTCTCTATCAACCAATACTCTTTCGGAGAAGGGTTCTTTGCATTCATATTATGCTCATCGGCTGACATCAAATAGGCTTTGAAAGTAGTTTCCAAAGGCTCTAAAACACAGTCTTTATCTTTCAATAATTGTTCAGGGGTTATCCAACCTAAAAGGAAACGTTCAAAAGCCGAATAAGAAGGAGGAGTACGACCATCGTTATTATAATTACCTGAACTCATAATATCCCAAGTACCAATGGTATAGTTGGTGATATTAGTTGTGTTATAAAGGTCATCCAAGCCAAGCACATGACTAAACTCGTGGCAGAAAGTACCTATACCACACATATTTACTCCCGACTCACCTGTCAATTCGGACGTACAGGCATAGTCCCACAGCCAATATCGCTTGCCATTGACTTCGTAATAATATCTTATTGTCGTTCCTTCTGATTCAGAGTATATATATGCCCTATGAGGCCAAACAGACTCTTCCGGACCGCCTTCTGCCTCATTGTGTCCGGCATAATACACAAATATATTGTCTATCGTACCGTCTTTATTAACGTCATACAACGACCAGTCGATTGTTTCGTCAAGTATATCGCAAGCATCTATCACCATCTGCACATAATGCGAAGCCTGACCATTACCGCCTCCGTAGAAAGCACGGTTCTCAGGAAGTTTGATAGGACCATAGACATCAAAAGTAGGACGGAAAAGGTTGTTGGAACTGCTTAAAAAATAGTCGCGTGCACTACCCGTACCACCATTTTCGCTATAACCTTCCTTGTTCAACATATCATAGAAAGCCTGTTGAGGATTGGCAACAGAGAAACTGACATCTTGATATTCAACCAAAATAACAAGGCTACGCACATCACCTTTGGTAGGAAAGGTGGACTGGATTTGCGGCAAGCGTTTAGGGCGTTGCCGCTCCCTTATCGGAGCATATATACGTCCCGTTGAGTCTAAACGATAGTGATAGTGTTCATCCCCATAAATTCCGCTTCCCGGTTTGGCTATCACTCCAAACATTTGCATTGGAAATAGCAGCCATATCCCCATCAACAAACCTAAACGTCTGCACTTTTTCATCCTCATCTTTTCTCACTCATAATTGTTTATCATCTATTTTTATTCTTCGTTTATCCACAGCCAAGTTGTATTGGATGTATGACCCAAATAGTTCATACGTGCTTTTATAATACGTGCCGTACCATAATCATCGGTTATTATGGGCAAAGATTGTTTATTAACCTTTATCGGCTCTGTATATGTCTGCCACGTTACACCATTGTCAAGCGAATAAGTTATTTGGGCAGGCACAACACTATTCATATAAACAGTATCGTTTTGATAGTGAATACCGGGTAACTGTAAATGGAAATTATGCTTATCATTATTCAGTTTAGGCAATGCATAGTGATAAACCAATGATGTGAATTGCGGCAAGGTCAGTTGAGAGTGGTTGTTCCACGCTCTTTCGCTCAAGCCGAACATCTTTGGATAGAGTTGCCATTCAATTTGCGCAAAACTACGTATGGGTTCAGCCCATAATTGTGCGTTCATACCTATTACATTGGGGTGTTGCAAAGGAATCCAATCAAAGGCTCTGTATTCATCGGTAAAGCCACCCCAGTCAAGTCCTTTTTCTTCGTGATGACGATTATAGGCAAAGTCAAAATAGAGATGGTTGGCAGTGGCAAGCACAACGGGATAACCGGCTTGAGCCATTTCGAGAGGCTTCTCTTCTCCATTATGCCAACTATAACATATAGCCTTGGTTTCGGGACGGCAGAACTCGGTTATCTCTTCCCAGCCCATAGGTTGCAGATTATATTTATTTAGAATCTCTATCACCCCGTCTATAAAGGCTTGGTGTTCTTCATAGGTCAAGGCACCTTGAGGCACTTCGTCGCCACCTATATTGAAAATAGTAAACGGAGCACCCGCCTCGTCATACATCTTCTTAAACTCAGATACGACAGTCTCTATAAACTCAAGTGCAAAAGGCTTATTGACCGCTATCACATTGTCGGTATATTCCTGCGCACCATAATATGAACGTGTATCCATCAGACTATCGGTCAAGAGTGGGTATAAGGCTTTTTTGCAGGCTCTCATATGTCCGGGCATATCCACTTCGGGAATGACACGAATGTGACGTTCGTTAGCATAGCGCAGAATGTTAATATAGTCCTCACGAGTAAGATAACCATTGGCTGTTGAGTTCTTATCATTATAGTCCCAACCGCCACAGTACATCGGATATAGACATTCTTTTTCGTCAAGCGTATAACCGCGTCTGGCACCGATAGTGGTCAGTTGAGGCAGACCGGGAATCTCCACACGCCAAGCCTCATCATCGCTGATATGGAAGTGCAGCACATTGAGTTTGAGGTCAGCCATAACGTCCAATACTCGCATAACAGAATCGGCAGGATAGAAATTACGCACTATATCAAGCATTACACCACGATGATGCATATCGGGATAGTCGTTGATAAGGGTTATGTCAGTCGTTTGGGGTAACTTATTCAGAGTTTGATGAGCATAATACAAACCTGATTGAGATGAAGTATAAATATGAATAGTGTCGGCAGATAAGGTAATCAAATAACCTTCGTCTTTAATGTTATTGTCTTGACTCTCCACTATCTGAGCCTTTTCAATAGAGAACATCGTTGAGCCGTTGACCACTTGTTTGGGTTGTGGGAAGAAAGGTGTTTGCGTTACCATAGGTTGTTCGGCTCGTCTTTCTTCGTTATATGTGTATGTGTATTCGCCGTCAGCGTATGGCGTTTTCTCCCAAGTTTCCATTCCTCTGAACATCTGTTCACGACGGGTATATGGTTCATAGGTACAAGTAATGGAAACAGGATTGGGATTTTTCTTTGTAACAATAAACATTCCTTCGGGGTGCTTATTTTCTCTTATTCCATTACCACGGAAGCGCAGACAATAGGTTCGCGAACTGTCCTTGGGTATGGGACGATAGGTGTCCGACGGACGGAAACAATGGTAACTGCCTTGTATTTGCGTACCGCAAATCTCATCCTCTTCTCTGCATATAGGTGTCATAGCCTCAAGACAATAGTATAGAGTCCAATCAGCATCCAAAGTTCTTCCTGACACATTGGTGATAGTAAGATACGCTTCTGCTATGCGAGGCTCTACATCATTGCGGGAAAACTCCCACCGACACTCTATAGGAGCCTTATTATCAACACAAGCCACTAACGCCAAACAAACAAAAAAGAGAATGTTTTTTTTCATAGTATCGACTATTTATATTGGTTTAGAATAATTATTCCTCATTTTTGTTGCAAAAGTATGTTTGATTGGAGTACTTTTGCAAGTCAAAATGAAAAAGTATGAATAAAATCACCATTTTTTGTAAGAACAATCACCGTTTTTACGACATCGATTGCGGGACATCCTTGTTTGATTTATATCATCAGATAGGCCTGGAACTTAAGTTTACGCCGGTTGCTGCTCGCGTTAATTATAAGTTGCAAAACCTTAATTTCTTGATATATAAGCCAAAAGATATTGAGTTTATTGATATTTCTTCTCCTGCGGGAATGCGTTGTTATGTTCGTACTTTATCTATGGTTTTGGCTTGTTCCATAAGGGAACTCTTTCCTGAATACGATTTGCGTATTGAACATCCTATCTCCAAAGGTTATTACTGCACCATTCGTGATCTGAATGGTCAGAAAATGGTTCTCAACGAGCAGATAATAGGCTCTATAAAGGCGCGTATGCAGCAGATAATAAGTGAAGACCGCCCCATAATAACCGAAGAGAAACAGACCAAAGAGGTCATCCGTTTGTTTGGCGAACGCAACGAGGGAGAGGTAACGCTGTTTCAGACACTGGGTAATCCCTATTGTCGTTATTACAGAATGGGTGATTATATCGATTATTACACCGGTGTTTTAATGCCTTCCACGGGATATATCAACATCTTTGACCTTATTCCTTACCACGATGATATGCTCTTGCGTATTCCATGTCGCCACGATCCGGTGCGTTTGGAAGACCTTTGTATGCAAGACAAGATGTTCGCCATCTTCAGCGAATATATGCGTTGGAACCAACTCTTAAATCTTAAGAATGTAGGGGAGTTTAACGAGTTCTGCAAATCGAAGAACCTCTTTGAACTTATTAAGGTTAGTGAGGCATTACACGAGAAGAAGGTGACGCAGATAGCTGATATGATTGCTTCACGAGAGGAAAGACCGCGCTTTGTGCTTATTTCAGGTCCCTCATCGTCGGGTAAGACAACTTTCTCTATGCGACTCCGCATACAACTGTTGGTTAACGGAATAAGACCCGTTGTCATATCGATGGATAACTATTTCGTCAATCGTGAAGACACTCCCAAGGACGAGAACGGCGAATGGGACTTCGAGCATCTGCACGCACTTGATTTGGACTTGTTCAGGCACGACTTGGGTGAACTGCTTGAAGGTAAAGAAATCAAACTGCCTACTTTCAATTTTGAAACAGGTAAGCGCGAATTCAGAGGTAATACGCTGAAATTGGAAAAAGATATGATTTGTATCATCGAAGGACTTCATGCACTCAATCCCGAACTGATACCCAATATACCTCAATCAGCCACGTTCAAGGTGTTTGTATCTGCTTTGACTTCTGTCAATCTGGACAACCACAACTGGATACCCACCACCGATGTACGACTCATTCGCCGCATCGTACGCGACTACCGCTATCGCGGCTATTCAGCCAAAGATACCATAGCACGTTATGAGAGCGTCAAACGAGGTGAAGAGAGGTGGATATACCCCTTCCAAGAAGAAGCAGATGCTATGTTCAACTCGGCTTTGCTCTTTGAACTGGCAGTGCTGAAACGCTATGCCGAACCTATATTAGACGAAGTGCCGAAGTATGTGGACGAATATACGGACGCACATCGTTTGCTGAAAGAATTAAGTTATTTTGAACCCATACCTGCCAAAGAAATTCCACCCACCAGTTTCTTGCGAGAGTTTGTGGGAGGCAGTTCATTCCGCTACTGATAGTTATGCCAAAACATCTTTTTATTATCATTCTCATATCCCTATCCGCAGCCGATATGTTTGCCCAAACTGCAAACGATAGCCTGCCCTACCCCGATATATTAAGGATGGAGAATGCCGTTATCGTTCAAGACTCTGCCATAACCTTGCTTATGCAAGAGAAGATTGCGGGGATAGTGCACGGTGAAACAGAAGTATCAGGTTGGAGAGTACAGATATATTCGTCTAACACGCCGGTGCAAGCCAAAACAGAGGCTCTGAGTTTGGAAGAGAGACTCAAAGATGTAATAGACCAGCCTATATACATTGTTTCCACCCCACCTTTTATTAAGGTTCGTATAGGTGACTTTCTTACCCAAGAAGAGGCAAGAGCATATAAAGATTTATTTATTCAACAATTTCCCGATATGGTAAGCGACACTTACATAGTTCGCGATGATCACGTAAAAATTAAACGATGAATTACTCACAAGATTTTATTCCCAACGAGGTGTTAACCAAGGAGATTGGCACCGATATTCACCACTTGTTATGTTCTATTGGCGAGCAACCTGAGCGAGACGGTTTGCTTCGTACTCCTGAGCGAGTAGGCAAGGCTTTTCAGTTTCTCACAAAAGGTTATAATGAAGACCCTGAGGCTATATTGCGGTCGGCTTTGTTTTCAGAAGATTACCAGCAGATGGTGGTAGTGAAAGATATAGAATTCTTCTCCCTGTGTGAACATCATTTGTTACCTTTCTTTGGCAAAGCACACGTAGCGTATATACCTAATGGCACTATAACGGGGTTGAGTAAGATTGCTCGTGTGGTTGACGTGTTCGCTCGTCGCTTGCAGGTGCAGGAACGTATGACTACACAAATCAAAGAGTGTATTCAAAACACACTCAATCCGTTAGGCGTGATGGTGGTGATAGAAGCCGAACACCTGTGTATGCAGATGCGTGGTGTACAAAAACAGCACTCACTCACCACCACTTCCGATTTCACAGGTGCCTTCAATCGTCAAGAAACGAGAGACGAGTTCCTGCGCCTGATACAGTCCAAATAAGATACGGAAAAGATAAAGTCAAATAGGAGATATCACACTTGATGTCAAAAAGTGTGATATTTTTTATTGTCATAATCACACCTATTTGGGACAAAAGCATAAAAGCAAAAACAAAGATTCCAATACCGCACATTATACTCTCAAATGTTCTCAACTTCAAGGACAACGTAATGGCAATCAGTATCATAAAAGACAAAATAATCGGATTACCCGGTGAGGATTGAGACATAAAAGGATTTCTGGAAAAGAACACCCAAGTGTCGGTATCCCAAAATATATATGGTGCAAAAAAGGCAAAACAAACGAGAATAACTATAAGCGGAAAAAGGATTTTTACTTTATAATCCGAATTAAGGTATCTGCCAAACATATAAATAGCAATAGGTATAACGGCACTCAGTCTTGTACATGCCACACCACCCGCTATCAAGGCTATCAACCACCAATAAGAACTCAAATCGTTGGTTGAAGAAAGAAACTTTCGCTCCAACCATACAATAATCAAGAAGACCAAAAGGGCATTGCTCAATCCGTCACTGCGAGTCATCACTTCCCACCAATAAGCAGGTGAAACAAGAAACAAAAGGAGAAAAAACAACACTCTACGACTATCGCGACAAAGAGCATAAAGCCCCCATACTGTCAGCCATAGAATACATATCAAGCCTATACCCACATCTCCCATCAGCCAAAAAGGAACTTGTAGATAATGCCACAACGGAAAAGGTGAAGGATAATTATTAACGAAAAGATGAGTATGCACTCCGTATGGATATTCACCTCTGACTAATGCATCTAAAAAATATGTAGTGGCAGACCACCTGTCCACTTGTATTTGCATCGGATTGACATACCACAATACAAAGCCAATAATACACGTAACTATCACCAATAATCCTAATATAATCTTCGTGGCTAATGAAGGTGTCAGACGTTCGTATAAGTATCTCAAATAAATAAGTACTGCCATTATGATAATGACAATATATGCAACAGAAATCCATAATGGAGACAACCCTGCACGCGGCACGTATTTAGCCAAAAACAATACATTGGTGGTCAGCCAACATAAGAATGCCACGGAAAACCATATCTTGTTTTTAGTCTCCATTTTTACTTCTTATGAAATAGTTGGGACGCTGTTTGGTTTGTTCAAACGTTCTGCCTACATATTCGCCTATAATACCTAATGACAATAGTTGTACGCCTCCCAAGAAAAGTAATAAAATAACCAATGTAGGAAAACCTTGCACTGCATCTCCGTAAATAAGTGTTTTTATCAACACGAAAAGCATATAAATAAACGAACAGGCTGAAACACCAACGCCCAAATATGTAGCCAGACGGAGAGGACGAATAGATGAAGACAATAGACCGTCTATCGCCAATTTAATCAGTTTATTATACAACATTTTGCTCTCTCCTGCCACCCTGTCTTGAGTATGAAAACTCACATAAGTCTTACGAAAACCTATATACGAATATAATCCTTTGGTGTATCTGTTGGCTTCACGCATACTCTTTAAGGCTTCCACACACTTCTTATCCAAAAGACGAAAATCACCGGCATTAGGATACACTTTTTCACGACTGTTAGACCTTAGAAGACGATAGAACAACTTCGTCATAACCTTTCTTAATAAAGTCTCTTTACCTCTATATGCTCTATAAGCATAAATATCGTCATATCCTTCTTCCCAACATTGAATAAGTTGAGGAATAACATTGACAGGGTGTTGTAAATCCGCATCCATTAGTATGACGCAATCGCCTTCCGCCTCGTCCATACCTGCCAACATAGCCGTTTCTTTACCGAAGTTCCTACTCAATTCAATATAAGACACACGATTGTCTTTCTTACGCTCTTCTCTCATCACATTTAGCGTATTATCGTCACTTCCGTCATCAACCAACATCACGTGCCAATCATATCTCTCATCTGACATAAGTTCTCTTAGGGCAACTAAACAAAGAGGAAGAGCATCTTGTTCGTTATAACAAGGAATGATAATTGTAATTAGTTTTTTCATAACTTATGAAAGACAAATCTGACCAAAAGAAAATTGATTGGTATTGTGATACAATATACAAAAAAAGGAGCCCAAACGTGTTTTATTCCAATATGCAGGAATAGGTAAAACAACAACATTTGCAGCACGTAATTGATTACATGTCCCGTCAAAAAACCTGCTCCGCGTTTTACGGTCATACTACGACGAAATGTAAAACGGGCTGTACATATATAGTTAAATACCAAACTTGTTATATATGCTATTGTGAAGGCTAGTCCGTAGGGTAAGAACAGTTGGAACAGACGATATGTAACATAGTGAATTACAGTGGCAGCCACACCTACTATACCAAAACGCACAATCTCTTTTAATTTTTCAGATACATTAATAATATTATCATCTTTATCAATAGACAAAC
>CAMVHW010000002.1 GCA_947167395.1 uncultured Bacteroidales bacterium | reverse complement strand
TTACAAGCCACTTACAAAATCCCCTATGTACTTTTCATTTTGATGGCCATAGATATATCTCTGTCCATAGCAGGCACGCCTGTTATGGAAGTAACGCTATGCGAGTTATCTCTGACCAACTCCAGCAGGAGATGCCCGGATTAAAAGGCTTTTCTGAGTCGAGTTTGAAGCGGATGCGTAAATTCTATGAGGAATGGAGCGAGTTGATAGAGAATCGTCCACCGGTAGCGGACGATTTGAATGCTGACATTATACCATTTGATAATCAGCACATCATAATTCGGCCACTGACGGTGGACGAATTTACGCAAGAGCAATTACAACAATTTCTGACGGTTCCTTTTATACATCATTACGAAATTCTGACAAAAACTTCCACCTTAGAAGAACGTCTCTTCTATATCAGTCAGTGTGCTACACAGTTCTGGACGAAAGACAAACTGATTGCTAACCTCAAAGCGGATGTGTTCCATAAAGAAGCCGCTCCGAATAATTTTCATATCGCCATTCCTGACAGCCGTTTGCGGGACAAAGCATTGCAAGTGTTCCGTGAAGATGTGGTCCTGGATTTCTTAAAACTGCCCGACCCTGATTTTGTGGATGAGAAAAATGTGGAGCAGCAGATAGTAAAGAATATAAAGGACTTTATTATGGCGCTTGGCGGTGACTTCAGTTTCATGGGAAACCAATACCGCTTGATAGTGGACGGAGAAGAGAGTTTTATTGATTTGCTGTTCTTCAACCGCCGTTTGCGTTCTTTGGTGGCTGTAGAACTGAAAAGCGGCAAGTTCAAACCGGAGTACGCAGGAAAAATGAATTATTATCTATCGGCTCTGGACGAATATGTCAAAATGCCGGACGAAAACCCGAGTATAGGTATCATCCTCTGTCGCTCAATGAATGAAAAGAAAGTAGAGTTTTCTTTTCGTGACATGACCAAACCGATGGGTGTTGCAACCTATCATAGCAGTAACGAATTGCCGGAAGCATACAAGAATATCTTACCGTCCGCAGAGGAATTGAGCAAACTATTATAACACTCGTCTCTCTGGACATAAAACGAATAACCGCTGCCACCGACAGCGTAAAAACAGTGGTGCATCCCTCACGATGTAAAAAGGAGGACTGATACCGGCAGTCTGAAAAAGCGGTAACATAAGATAAAAACGAACAATATAAAAGAAATAGGTGCAAAGCGTTGCACCAACACATAGCGTTATAAGCCAAACTTGATTCGCTGAAACTTCGACACTTTCAATGAATCAGCCAGCCGAATGGTTGGGATTATACTTCAAGTTACGGTTTTTATGCACGCTCGCGTAATCAGCAGCGACAAGGCTTGCTGTACAGTGTGAGTTTTCCGTGCATATATTTGAATCACAAAGGTAGTCCAGAACCTCAGAAAATCAAATGAAGCGAACGAAAGTTCACGCTCTTTTTATGTTTATTTCGCAAAAAGTCTGTTATCTTTTCCATCATTAAGATATTAACAGGTAGAAACAGATATGCATACAATAAAAACAACGCGAAAAGATACCCTGTTTTCATAAAAATAAACTTTGTGCGACAAGGAATGATCAGGTGGCTCGGCCTGTCTGCATAAAGTGCTGATTGATAATCAAGAGAGCCACAAGAACAACAAAATTTAATCAACTATGGCAAGCAAAGTTACAATTTTTTCTTCCCTATGCGCGTTGGTATTGACCATCAGCGTATGTACCCTGTCCACTGTAACGTGCATTGCGGCAAATGCCCAAACTCCTCAAAAAGCAGCCGAATCAGATTATCAGTTCACATCCCCTGCTGATTTTATCGCTCTTAACCAAGAAAATTCGGACGGCGATTATTCCATCTATTTCTATGACAAAGACGGTAAACTGATTATTGTGGCGGATATAAAAACAAGTGGTAACAATTCCCTTGCAGGGGATTATACTATTGGCGTAAAGGGCGGACAACAATATAATTCTTCGTTATACGCAAATGGTCACGACTTAAGTGTAAATTATGGCAAACTAACAATTGCCTATTGCGGTTCTACCTGTAACGGAGAAGATGTTTATGATGTAGCAGGAGCGGAGTGGACCGTTGAAAATGAAGGAGATGTCACAACCTATAGCTTTTCCGGTCAAGTAAAAGGCTTAGCAGTTTGGAAGTCATATTACCAGTCATGTATGAATGATCAAACCGGTTGCGACAAAGCCCGCATCACACTGACGGATGAGGTAACGGGTTCACCTTTTACTTGCAATGAAACTTGGTCATTTGATTCCGAAACAGGTGTTCTCACTATCTCCGGCACAGGCCCCATGGAGGACTATAGTGGAAAGTCTCAACCTTGGGAAGCCCTTAGTGAATCTATCACTTCCGTTGTTCTGTCCGACGGTGTTACAAGCATAGGTGGATATGCTTTCTCTAATTGCAGTAGCCTAACCTCTATCACCATTCCTAATAGCGTCACAAGCATAGGTGGATCTGCTTTCTCTAATTGCAGTAGCCTAACCTCTATCACCATTCCTAATAGTGTTACAAGCATCGGTGGATATGCTTTCTCTAATTGCAGTAGCCTAACCTCTATCAATATTCCCAACAGCGTCACAAGCATCGGATACTATGCTTTCGAGGATTGCAGTAGCCTAACCTCTATCACCATTCCTAATAGCGTTACAAGCATCGGATACTATGCTTTTCGGGGTTGCTATAGTTTGCCGGTTATTGACAATATCCGTTATGCCGACACTTATTTGGTAGAACCCGTTAATATAACTTTATCTACGTTTAGTATCAAAGAAGGAACAAGATGGATTGGAGATTATGCTTTTGAGTCTTGCAGCAGCCTAACTTCCATCACCATTCCCAAAAGCGTCACGAGCATTGGGGCTGGCGCTTTCGATAATTGTACTAACTTGACATCCATAAAAGTGGATGACAACAATACGGCATATTGTGATATCAATGGCGTTTTGTTCGACAAAACGATAACTACACTTATCCAATATCCTGTAGGAAAGACTGATCACTCGTACTCCATCCCAGAAAGCGTTACAAGCATTGGAAACTATGCTTTCTATGGTTGCAGCAGTTTGACCTCCGTCACTATTCCCAATAGCATCACAACCATCGGATGGAGTGCTTTCTATAATTGCAGCGGACTGACATCAGTTACTATTCCCAATAGCGTCACAAGTATCGAAAGGAATGCTTTCGCCGGTTGCAGCGGGCTGACATCCATTATAGTAGAAAGCGAAAATACACAATATGATAGTCGAAAGAATTGCAATGCCATTATCGAAACGGAAACAAACACCTTAATCGTCGGCTGCCAAAACACAATCATCCCTAATAGCGTTGCAAGCATTGGTGATTGGGCTTTTACTAATTGCATTGGTCTGACATCTATTACCATACCTAACAGTGTCAAAAGTATTGGTGATTGGGCTTTCTATGGTTGTGGTCTGACTTCTGTAACCATACCTAACGGTGTCACAAGCATCGGAGATAATGCTTTCGATGGCATTCCCAACATAGTATATAATGGTAGTGCTACCGGTTCGCCTTGGGGAGCAAAATGTGTAAACGGATATGTGGATGGATGGTTCGTGTATAAAAATGACTTAAAAACTGATTTAGTAGCATGTTCTTCTGCTGCAACAGGCAAAATCGAAATTCCCAATAGCGTGACAAGCATTGGAAAAGAAACTTTCCTTAATTGCAGAGACATAACGTCCATAACGATTCCGAACAGCGTAACGACTATTGGTGAACGCGCCTTCAACTACTGTACCGGTTTGACTTCAGTTACCATCGGAAATAGCGTGACAAGCATTGGCGGTTGGGCATTCGGTGGTTGTAATGGACTGAAGGAAGTTCATATATCCGATATTGAAAAATGGTGCGCAATAGAATTTTACAGTAATAGTTCTAATCCTGTGTTTTATTCGAAGAATCTATACATAGGGGATGTCTTGGTACAAGATTTAGTTATTCCTACCGGAGTCACGAGCATTAAAAAATATGCCTTCATCAATTGTAGCAATTTGACCTCTGTGACTATCCCAAACAGCGTTACAAACATTGATACCGCTGCTTTCTATGCATGTAGTACCCTTCACTCCATTGAGATTTCCAATAGTGTCCAAAACATAGAATATGCTGCTTTCTCATATTGTAGCAGTTTGTCTTCTGTGATTATCCCTGAAAGTTTGCAAACAATCGGAGCATATCCATTTTACGGCTGCTCCAATTTGACTTCGGTAACATGGAATGCCATCAATTGCACGACCTACGATGACGGACAGTATGTCTATTCGCCGTTCCAAGGGTGCGAAAACATAACGAGTTTCACCATCGGAGAAAATGTTGAATCCTTACCCCATGGACTTTGTTATGGGCTACCGATTACCTCAATAGTAATACCTAATAAAGTCACTGCAATTGGCTCTTCTGCTTTCTATAATTGCAGCGGGCTGACATCTGTCACCCTTCCCAACAGCGTGACGAGCATTGGAGAATGGGCTTTCCAGGATTGCAGCAGTTTGACATCCGTCACTATTGGCAATAGTGTCTCAAGTATAGGAACAGGTGCTTTCTATGGTTGCAGCAGTCTGACCTCCGTTACCATTCCTGAAAGTGTTTCTACTATTGGTATGGGAGGCACTTTCCAAGGATGTACTGCATTGACAGAAGTACATTGGAATGCAGTCAACTGTACTGTCGCGCCCTATGACGAAGAAAATCATTATTATTATTCACTTTTAGGAACCGAGAACAACATTACGTCCTTCACATTAGGTCAGAACGTGGAAACAATACCCGCTTTATTATGTTACGGTCTATCCCATCTTGCTTCTATCACTATCCCGTCAAAAGTTACCCACATTGGACAGTATGCCTTTAGCAACTGCATCGGACTCACATCCATTACATCGGAGGCAATGACACCGCCTATATGTTCGGAAGGTGTATTTGATGATGTGGACAAATCCATTCCGCTTTATGTACCTAACGGCAGAGTAGAGGCATATAAGGCGGCATACGGATGGAAAGATTTTTACAATATCCAAGCCATATCTTCCACTCCCTCCGCCATAGAAGAAACGCTACAGTCGGCATCTTCATCAATAAACGCCAACGGAGACACCCGCAAGGTATTTGAAAACGGACAAATCTACCTCCTCCTCCCCAATGGCACCCGCTACAACCTGCAAGGGTTGGAAATCAAATAAATAACTCACCCTAAAAAGACGTAGCAGTATGACAAACTATAATTCGCAATTAGATAATATCTTTGCTCGTTGGATTGAGCGTAGCGAACAATCCGATTATCCTCAATTCTTATAGTAATCCGCCACGCTTTTGGTGCTACCAAGAGTATAAGAGAGGACACTCTGACAAAGTGTCCTCTCTTATACCTTTACTGTGTCTGATGAAAAGACGCGGCTAATCAAGAGTGTTTGGTTTGAGAAGGAAATCTTCCATGCTGACAATCTCAACCCCTTCATCATCAATCCAACCACGTTGGAAATCGTTGCCAAGGATAATAATCTTGCGGAAATGATCCGGGATATTCACCAACGGACGTTGTTCTTTCTCCGTCTTTTCCCTGTCTTGAAGTACAAATGCAGATTGGATATACATTCTCTGAGGCGGATTATTCACCACAAAGTCCACCTCCAGATTCTTCCGTAATCGCTTGCCTTCAGAAGTCGTTTCCCAGACCTCTACCTGACCTACATCTACGCTATACCCGCGCATACACAACTCGTTATAGATAACGTTTTCCATGATATGCGTATCTTCCTGCTGGCGGAAGTTAATCAGCATATTGCGGATTCCCAAGTCTTCAAAGTAATACTTTGATGCAGAACCGATATATTTGCGCCCTTTGACATCGTACCGCTGCGCTTCGCCGATGATAAAAGCATCTTGTAAGTGCTCTAAATAGTTCTCTATAGTTGCCGGTGCAATGGTCAGTTTCTCTCCCGACATAAAGGTGTTGACTATATTGTTCGGGTTGGTACACGAACCAATGCAGGAAGCCAACACTTGAATCAATTTGCGCATTCCCTCCGGATTGCGTAGGTGATTACGCTCAATCACATCTTTCAGATAGGTTGTCTCAAACACGGATTGCAAATACTGTTTTTTCTCATCCTCTGTAGCCAAAAGTGCTACATGAGGCAGACCTCCATATCGGTAATAGTCATATAGCGCTTTCCTATAGTCGCCTCCAACACCCGCGAAGTACTCCGCGAAACTTAGCGGATGAACACGTATCTCCCATCCGCGACCACGGAACTCGGTGACTACATCTTTGCTCAGGAACTTGCTATTACTGCCCGATACATACGTCTCAACATTTTGCTTGTGTGTCATACTAAGCAGCACACTCACGAAGTCATCGACCAACTGAACTTCATCCAATATAACATAGTTCTTCTTCCCGTCTTTGACAATATGACTGTTGATATAATCCAACAATCTATCCGGATTAAGAAGTTTCTTATTCTCCCGATCATCCAATGCCAAACCGATGATATGGTCTTCCTGTACCCCTTGCGAAAGAAGGTAGTTCCGAAAGATATTAAAAAGCAGATAAGACTTTCCGCATCGACGAATGCCGGTGACAATCTTAATCATTCCGTTACCATCTGCACGGATCAGTTTTTGAAGGTACAATTTACGTGAAATTTCCATATTTACGTTAAATTTTTGTGATTTGCAACTAAAATTTGACACAAAAGTACTACTTTTTTCTGATTTACGTAAGTTTTCTTTCAATTAAAATGCTGTTTTATTTCATTTTTTTGTGAATTTGCACAATTTTTTGACATAAAACAGTAATGACGGCTTCATAACAAGCAATATAATTCCTAAAACTTTTCAAAATCAACAATACAAGCAGGCAGCGTTCTATGTCCGCTTGTATTGTAGTATGTAGAAATCACCACAAAAACCACTATTGATTTGGATATTAGCACAATCCGTTGTACCTTTGCCGTCGAAAGTTGCAATATATGTCCACGCGAAGTAACAAAATATCACTATTCCTTGCTTTTTGCATTGAGCAATACAAGCAGCGGCACCACTTGACAGGGGAGCAATCTATGCGCATCCTTGACCAATACGGTGTCTTGGAATATTTAGAAGCAGGTTACGAACCCTTGCACACCCAAAGTGCGCAGTGGATTATGGAAGATATTGACGAATTTATCAATAAAAGAAAGCAATGAGAGTCTATCATGGCAGTTTAGAGCGCGTCCCGACGCCGGAGATACGCCAAGCCACCCGCACATTGGATTACGGAACAGGTTTCTATGCCACCACTTCCGCTAAACAGGCGGAAGACTGGGCACTCAAAGCCTTGACATTTGTAAAAGCAAAGGAGATTCTGCCATGAGCGAGATAACACAACAAAATCTGTATCTGCTTCTGCCCTTCAAAGTAAGTTGGGTGGCTGACATGTTGGCAGAAGACGAACATATCAGTACGATTGAAGCCATCCGCCGCGTGTATTCCTCTGCGATGTATAAACAATTGGAACAGGAAAGTACCAAACGCTGGCACGAAGGACCGGTGTCTTTGTATCAGACATTATAACAATGATTCTCGCCTATCTGCAAAGATTTATTATTAAAAGATACCAACCCGCTGCCACCGACAGTGTAAAAACAGCAGCCATCCCTCACGATGTAAAACTGAAGGACTGATACCGGCAGTCTGAAAAAGCGGTAACATAATAAAAAAGGCGTTTATTGACGCTCGTTTGGGCTTAACGGAATATAGCAAATTTATCTGCATGAAAAATGAGTAATTTGGCGGCAGATTTAACAATTTGCGACAATGAAAAGATTATGGCAAAAAATGATGAAATAATAAAGTTTGAATCGGGAAAAGCACAACCAATCGAACGCATTGAGAATCTAATTCTTGAAATAAGGGGACAACAGGTAATGCTTGATCGTGATTTGGCAAGGTTATATGGTGTTGAAACAAGGCGTTTGAACGAACAAGTACAACGCAACGCTGAACGTTTTCCATCAGATTTTATGTTTCAACTATCGAAAGAGGAGTTTGAAAAATGGAAGTCGCAAAATGCGACATCCATTTTAGATAACGATAATCGGACATCGCAAAATGCGACATCCAATTCTATAAAGATGGGTGCAAGAAAACGCCCTTACGCTTTTACTGAAAATGGCATTGCGATGTTAAGTGGCGTATTGCGTTCCCCACAAGCCATTGAAACAAACATTCTTATAATGCGTGCCTTCACAGCAATGCGCCATTTCATCGGTGCAAACGCGCAAATGTTTCAACGTATGGAGATAATGGAACGTAATCAGTTGGCACTCAACACATATCTATATGACATAGATAGGAAATTTGAGGATAGTGACCACAAATTTGAGGAGGTATTCAAGCGTTTAGATGACAGGAAAAACGAGATAGAAAAAGGCATTTTGTTTGATGGTCAATTCTTTGATGCTTATACTTTGATTGCAAACCTTATCAAAGATGCAAAAGTTCGTATCATTCTCTTTGATAACTACATAGATTACTCAGTGCTGAATTTGCTTGACAAACGAGAGATTGGAGTATCAGCAACCATTTATACAAAAAACATTGATGATCATTTACAGGCAGATATTGACCGACATAATCTTCAATATCCTGTTATAGATGTTCAAGTGTTTCGTAAAGCCCATGACCGATTCTTGTGTATAGATGACACCGTTTATCTTATAGGTGCATCTATCAAAGACCTTGGCAAAAAATGGTGCGCTTTTGCCAAATTGGAAGAAACCACAAACGATCTATTAACAAGGATGTAACCTACAAACCTACTGTCACTCCCTGGCATTAAAAAGGGGACCGCTGCCACCGACAGCGTAAAAACAGCAGCCATCCCTCACGATGTAAAAAGGAGAACAAGTTCTAATGAGGTAACCATGGAAACACAAACGGTAGAATACAAACAAACTTGGCGGGACGATTTCCTCAAAGAAATCTGTGCTTTTGCGAACTCCCAAGGCGGCACGCTCTATGTCGGAATCGCTGACAACGGCGAAGTGGTCGGCGTGGAGAATCCGCATAAACTGCAAGAGGACATCCCCAATAAGATTGTCCAGAAATTGGGCATTGTTTGTACTGTCAATATACATACCAAAGACGGCAAAACCTACCTCGAAATCCTTGTTGAGCCGAATATGGCGGCAATCGCCTATAATGGCTCCTACTACATCCGTTCGGGCGCAACCAAACAAGAACTCACAGGCAACGCTCTGGAGGAGTTTCTGCTGCGCAAGAGAGGGCGCACATGGGATAGCGTGCCACAACCCTATCTGAAGATCGAAGACTTGGACGAGCCTTCTATCCGTATGTTCAAAGAAGATGCTATCCGTAGCCAGCGCATGACGGAAGCAGAATTGCAACTGACCAACGCCGAACTGATGGATAAACTGCATCTGGTCGAAGGCAACTACCTCAAACGCGCCGCGGCTCTCCTTTTCCATGCTGACCCCGAAAAATTCATCACAGGAGCATGGGTCAAAATAGGTTTCTTCAACGACCGTAACCAACTCCTTTATCAGGACGAGGTGCATGGCAGTCTCTTCCAACAGATGGAGAAAACGATGGACTTCTTGACTACCAAGTATGCCAAAGCCTATATCCGCTACGAGGGTCTCCAACGAATAGACGAACTTCCAATACCGCGAGACGCCTTGCGCGAGGCAATACTGAATGCACTAATCCACAAAGACTACAGCAGCTTTACCCCCATCCAGATAAGCGTATATGATGATAAGGTGATGATTTGGAATACGGCGATACTGCCCGCTGACTGGACGGTCGAAACGCTTACGCAGAAGCATGGCAGCCGTCCGCATAACCCTGACATCGCCGCCACCTTTTTCCGTGCCGGAGAGGTCGAAGCATGGGGACAAGGTATAGAACGTATCCAGACCTATTGCACCGACTACAAATGCCCGACTCCCGAATGGCGCTTTGACGGTGCCGGTATCTGGACTGTCTTCTACAACAAAGCTAACCCGAAAAGCGAAGATAGATCTACGGAAAAAACCACACCAAGTGGTACACAGACAAGTTCACAGACAGGTACACAGACAAGTTCACAGAGAATAGTTGAACTCATCCAAGAGGATAACAAAATTACAACTCAAAGAATGGCTGATATTCTGGGAATATCCCGTAGATCGGTTGCAAAAGCAATTGCCAAACTTCAAGAACGCGGGGTCATTCGACGTGTCGGTGGCGACTTCGGCGGCCACTGGGAAATAATAGAAAACCTTTAATACACATACCGGAATTTCCGCACAATGTTAAGGTGGTTCAACCGGCATACAATAAAGCATTAAAAGCACGAATAACCGCTGCCACCGTCAGCGTAAAACAGCAGCCATCCCTCACGATGTAAAAAGGAGGACTGATACCGGCAGTCTGAAAAAGCGGTAACATAATAAATAAGGCGTTTATTGACGCTTGTTTTGGTTCAATTGGAATCCGGAAAATTTGCAACCCAAAACAAGATTGTGCGATAAGCGTCCTCGTGGGTATGTTAATATCCATCCGCGCCCTTCAGGGCGGGAGGGTCAGACATATCGGGCGTGGACGTTATTGTTTATTCTTGTTGCAGGGTCTTTCCGGAACCTAACTAAGGAGAATAAGCGTGGATAACATTCACGCTTTTATTTGTTTATGCATTGAAAAAGACCAAAACAACCTAAATTATTAACCAAAAACACCAAAACATTTATGAAACAAAAACTTCTGATTCTCTTGTTTGCCACGCTTGTCGGCACAGGTCTCACACAGGCTTCCGTTGTGATTGACGGCATTGCCTACGTTATTAACGAAACCAAAAATGTGGCAGCTGTCACATCCGGCGGAACCTACACCGGCGAAGTGGTTATCCCTACTACAATCACTTACAATGCCAAACCATATTCCGTCGTAAGCATCGGTACTGAGGCTTTCAAAAATTGCTACACTCTGACCTCCATAACCATTCCCAACAGCGTCACAACCATTGGAAACGATGCTTTCTATAACTGCAGCAGTTTGACCTCCATAGCCATTCCCAACAGCGTCACAACCATCGGAAACTTTGCTTTCTGCGATTGCAGCAAATTGACCTCCATAACCATTGGCAACAGCGTCACAAGCATTGGAATCTCTGCTTTCTCTTCTTGCAGCAAATTGACCGCTGTACACATATCCGATATAGTCGCATGGTGCAACATAGCATTTTATAATTCCACTACCAATCCCTTATGTTATGCCCATAACCTATATCTGAATGGCACATTAGTTGCCGACTTGGTTATTCCCGATGGTGTTACAAGCATTAAAAACTATGCTTTCTCTGAATGCAGCAAATTGACCTCCGTAACCATTCCCAACAGCGTCACAACCATCGGAAACTCTGCTTTCTCTTCTTGCAGCAAATTGACCTCCGTAACCATTCCCAACAGCGTGACAAGCATTGGAGAGGGTGCTTTCGCTTATTGCAGAAGCCTAACCTCCATAACCATTCCCAACAGCGTCACAAGCATTGGAAACTATGCTTTCAATAATTGCACCAGTTTGACCTCCATAACCATTCCCAACAGCGTAACAAGCATTGGATACTATGCTTTCTCTGAATGCAGCAAATTGACCTCCGTAACCATTCCCAACAGCGTCACAAGCATTGAAAGCTATGCTTTCCAAAATTGCAGCAAATTGACCTCCGTAACCATTCCCAACAGCGTCAAAATCATTGAACGGTATGCTTTCGAAGGTTGCAGCAGTTTGACCTCTGTAACGATTCCCAACAGCGTCACAAGCATTGAAGAAAAGGCTTTCGCGAACTGCAGCGACCTGATTGAAATATACGATTATAGAGAGACTCCACAGTCTATTAATTCAAATGTCTTTAGCGGCGTAGAAAAAACGATTTGCACACTCTATGTCCTCTACAAAGCCGTCTCTGCTTACCAAAATGCTACGGGATGGAAAGAGTTCAAAGATATCGTACCTTTCGGATTCAATACGATTACCATCACCACCGCTGCCACCAACGGAACAGTCACTGGCGGAGGTCTCTATGCCGAAGGAAGCACCGCTACACTCTACGCTACTCCCAACACAGGCTATCGGTTCACACAATGGAGCGACGGAAACACCGATAACCCGCGTACCGTCACCGTTACAGGAGACCAAAAATATACCGCTATGTTCGTTAAGGTGGCGTTCATCTTCACCGTCAACCAGAACTGCAGCATCACCGTCCAATAAACCCGCCCCGCACAGTTATGAAAAACAAATCTATTTTACGCCTGTGCGTGCTGGCTGCATTGCTGCTGTGTGCTGGAGGACTGTCGGCAGACGACACCTACAAGGTGACCGTCAATACGACAGGATGTTCGCAGTCACGGACGGACGACTATCCCGCAGGAACGGAAATCACGTTCAAGGCGCAGCCGTCAAGCGGTTTCCGCTTTGACCACTGGAGCAACGGCTCTACCGAAAATCCCTACACCGTCCGCATAACGCAAGACACAGCCCTATCAGCAGTCTTCGCCGAACTGCCACCGACACCTCCTACACCGCAAGAACCCGACCCGGTGATTCTGCCGGTTCCTACGTATCACCTCGTTATCGGTTCCGACAACTGCAAGCAAGTGTCCGAAAACGACTACCCGCAAGGCTCCACTTTCACCTTCACTGCCAAACCCCAGACAGGCTGGATCTTCCGCCAATGGTCGGATGGTAATACCGATAACCCGCGCACCTTGACACTCACCCAAGACTCCGTACTGACCGCCGTATTCGACCTGCTCCCGACTACGGAGCATCATGTAATTATCCGAGCAAACGATTGCGGCGAACAATGGGAAGGCGACTGTCTCCACCGGACAGAGATAACACTTAACGCCGAACCCGAAAGCGGCTACAAGTTCAGCCATTGGTCAGACGGCAACACCGACAACCCGCGTCAGGTAATAGTGACCGAGAACGCCACCTTCATCGCTGTCTTTGAGAGTCAAGTCCCGACTGGTCTTGAGGATGAGAACGGGGATGTCCGCGCTCCAAGTGCCACGAAGGTATTTGAAAACGGACAACTCTATATCCTCCTCCCCAATGGCACCCGCTACACCCTGCAAGGGTTGGAAATAAAATAATCAGACGTATGTAAGTTTAACATAATCTGCACAAAGAAACAAATTATATAACGCCTACAAAATCGGACTTTCTTTGAAGTCCGATTTTGTTATAGGCATAAATGTTTTTATTTACAGCAAACAAAAATCGTTCATTTTATTTGCCGATACCAAATAAAAGCAGTATCTTTGCAGCGTTTAATAAAAGATAATGCAATTATGGCTGTAACATTAGAGACTTTTCGCACCCTGATTCAAGAAGGGCAAGAAGCTTTGAAAGCGGTTGAACTATACGACCGTCCGTTTGAGTTTGAACAGACCGGCAGATATGTGTTGGTAGGCGTAAGGCAATCAGGAAAGTCGTATATGCTCTACAAAAGAGCAAAACAACTGCTTTCAGAAGGACACTCCATCGAGGAGTTTGTCTATATTGACTTTGATGACGAGCGGCTAATCGCTATGACGGCAGAGCATTTCGACCTCATTCTGCAAGCATACGGTTCAGTGTATTCCCACAAACCCATATTGCTGTTCGATGAGATACAAAACATCAACGGATGGGAGCATTTTGCCCGCCGTCTTGCCAATCAGAAATATCTGGTGTATGTGACAGGCAGCAATGCTAAAATGCTTTCACGAGACATACAAACCACGTTGGGTGGCAGGTTCTTGGAAGAACGCATATACCCCTACACATTCATCGAATATCTTGGTGCACAAGGCATTTCACTGCAAAAAGGGTGGCAATACGGCAAACAGCGGCAACTCGTTCAACAGCAAGTAAACCAATATATGCAGTGGGGAGGCTTCCCTGAACTGTTGCTTTACAAGAACAAACGCCATTGGCTCAACGACCTATACGAGAAAATCCTTCTCGGCGATATCATTCTGCGCAACGGCATCAAGAACGAGTTGGCATTGCGGTTGGTAATGAAACGTTTGGCAGAAAGCGTGATGCAGCCCGCTTCATACAATCGACTTGCCAACCTTGTGAAAGCAACCGGTGTGAATACAACGGCAAGTTCGGTAATGGACTATCTTCGTTTTGCCGCTGATGCGTGTATTATCTTTTCATTGAGTAACTATGCTTCCAAATTTGCAGAACGTGAGAGCGTTAGGAAACATTATTTCATTGACAACGGTCTGCTGAACATCTTTCTGCTTGACAACAGAAGTGCTTTGTTGGAGAATCTCTGTGCCATCCGTCTATATCAGCAATACGCAGATCGGCTATATTACTACAACAAGAACATAGAAGTCGATTTCTATATCCCATCGGAGCAGACAGCCGTACAAGTATCTTTCTCGATTTCAGATGCAGATACCCGTAAACGTGAAACGGATGCCCTGCGAAAGCTCAATGCCTACGAACCACTGAAAAAGGCTATTCTGGTAACATACGAAGAGGAGGAAACCATCACTTTGGATAATCTTACTATCGATGTCATCCCGCTATGGAAATGGCTGTTGTCTTTGTAAAGGTGGATGTGAAGTAATACCCAAAAACCACCGGAATTTCACCACAAAAAACCACTATTCATTTGAATATTAGTCCAATCTGTCGTACCTTTGCGGGCAATCATTTGAAAAATCAGCATTTGACAAATGCAAAACGAAGTGAACTTATGACAACATTATCGCAAATGGCTGCAACGATTTGGCAGTAAGAGACCGTACTTTTGCCCGAAAGTTGCAAGACAGTATTGTGTATGTGAAAAATAAATCATACCTTTGCAACATCAAACAATCACCTTATTGCGACTTTAGATAACTATGGCAAAACAATCATCGGCTCTACTGTTCCGCTGTTATATATGGTTAGTGGATACCATTTATTCTGCCGGACACATCTCACGCACGGACATTAACCGTAAGTGGGCGCAAAACGGCACGCTCAATTATCTGCACGAAAGTGTCATTCCGGAGCGCACTTTCCATAATTGGAGGCATGCCATTGAGGACTTGTTCCAAATCAGCATTGAGTGCGACCGCAATCTCGGTTACTACATTGAGGATGCGGACGACCTTGAGCGCGGTGATATCAGAACGTGGCTTATCAGCACTTTCGCTGTCAATAACCTTATCAACGAAAGCCGCGACATCAAACGGCAAATATTGTTTGAGAAGATTCCTTCCGGACAACGTTTTCTCACGCTTGTTATTGAGGCTATGCGCAATCATGTCGAACTTAAGATGACTTATCACGGCTACCATAAGGACCATCCCTCTACCTTTAATGTTCAGCCCTATTGTGTCAAGGTTTATAGGCAGCGTTGGTATATGCTCGCCAAGTCGGATATGCCCGACTTGATAACCTATGCTTTAGACCGTATCGTGGCTTTGGAACCGACTGACAAGCACTACAAACTGCCTGCAGGATTTGATGCCGAAACGTATTTCTCGTCATTGGTCGGAGTGAGTGATGTCAATCGCAAGCCGACTTTTGTCACTATCCGTGTGAACAGTTGGCAGGCTAACTACTTGCGCTCTTTGCCTCTTCACGACTCGCAGCAGGAAACAGAGCGAACGGACGAGTATTCCGTCTTCAAGTATTTTGTAGTCCCCAACTATGAGTTTATGCAGGAACTTCGTGCCCACGGTTCAGCCCTGCAAGTCCTTGAACCGAAGAAACTCGCTGACAAAATGAAAAAAGACAGCGAAGCAACAACCGAATTGTATAATGAATCAATATAAAAATCCATTATCGTATGAAAACACCTAATCTATTTAATTACGCAACTTCTGAATTGAGTCAGGATGCTTTTCTTTTGTGGTTGTTGGACTGGGCTAATCCCATGTACAAAGATGCTGACGAGCAACTGAATGCGGCTGCACAAAAGTTTGTTTGCTTATTGTTAGGGAAAGACATAGAAATCTCATCTGTAAAGTGCAAAAAACAAATGTTCCATATTGATGTATTTGCTGTCATTAATAATAGATATCCTTTAATTATTGAAGATAAAACAGAAACTAAAGAACATAGTAAACAGATTAAAAGATATCGGGATTTGGTAAATAATAAATCAAAGTATCCAGAACCACCACATTGTGTATATTACAAGTCCGGTAACGAAAGTATGTCTAATCTTAATAAGTTAAGTACTGATTGTAATATTATCTTTCGTAAGCAGATTTTAGACACCTTACTTCCATTTATTGGTAAGACTAATAATTCTATCTTTGTTGATTACCTCTATCATATCCATGAGTTAGAAACTATTACTCAATCATATCTAACAGAATCTGCTGGAGAATGGAAAGAGGAAGCATGGCAAGGTTTTTATATGGAATTGGAGAAACAATTAGAAATGGGAAATTGGGGTGCGGATTTTTATAAGGACGGTTTTAGTTTGCCATTATGTCCTATTACTGCAGATGAAAAACAGATTCAACTATATTTATATATAGATAAATTTCGTAATCTTTGCATAAAGGCCAAATGTAAGGCTAAATGCTCGCCTACAAATGGTTGGGAAGGAATTATAAATAAGATAGAAAGTGCTCTGAAATCAAAAGATTTGGTTTTTGATTATGTTAAAAGTATTAGCGATGGGAACGACATTAAACTATGTGATATTAAACGTCTTAAAAATAATAAACGTTCAATGTTTATTCGCAAGAATCTTTCTTTCTCAGCCCAACAACCATATATAGTAAACCAATTAAAAGAATTACAAAAGCAATTATCCTTCGTGGCTGATGAGATTAAGAAAACTTCTTATATAGAAATAAAATAATTAGTTCTGTTATTTCATTTTTCCCCCTTTGACTGAAACGTTTTGGCAGTCTGGGCACATAATTTTGCGGCGTGATTCACAAACAGAGTCACGCCGCATGTTAAACTTAAAAAACCAAAAATCATTATGGCACTTTGGAAAATTACCGTGAAGCGCAGAGTCAACAAGGTGGGCTTGCGCTTGGAGGAAGGAATGTCCGTAGAGTTAGTGATTCCGTCTTCAACGAATCCGTTGGCTCAGTCGAAATACTTCCCTCAAATCCGACAACTGTTTGAGAACAAGTATGGCATCAATCCGGAACATTATGTCAATACCGGCTATATGGAAAGTGAAAAATTATCGTAATTTCTCATTATGACTGCCACGATTTGGCAGTATTATGCCGTAATTTTGCAGCGTAATTCCAGAAGAAAGGATTGCGCTGCAAATTTTAATTCTATAAATATATGATTTTTAGTAACAAACGTAAACACCTTGAACAGCAAATCATTTATCTTTTTCGTGACCGCCCTATTGACGTTCAGAAACCGCAGTTCAGTCTGCGATGGACGTATATTTTTGCACAGGCTGCGCATCGCCTTAATAAAACAGGTTACGCCGTAACCTTATATGCGACTTCTAATAAGACCAGCCTGCAATTTTCAATAGGTCCGCAGCAACGCAAGTTTCGCCTTTCGCTGGATTGGGATGATGACAACCAGCCAATGGCTGTAGTGGAGTTCCTGCAGTTTGATCCGGATTATATTATCAATGTGTTGCGCCCTGCTTTTGCTAAAGGCAAAACACTTTGTGATTTCACGCGCTACGGTGCCAATGCATATTATCATCCATTAACATGTGCCGAAAAGGAGGCAGTAAGTTTCCTTTATAAGACGGTAAAGACGCTGTTTATTGCTATCAACAAACCATAAATAATAATATTATGAAATCGTCCTTAAAAGGAATTGCCAATAAAATTGGCACTGAAATCACCATTTTCAGCAATGGTAAATGGGCATTAAACAAACAGATGGCGACTGCCATCCATATCGGAGTAGATGTCAAGAATGCAAATGGGTGTGTAATTGTTGATATAGGTGACACCACAACCGAGGTATTCATTATTACAGGCAGGCGTGTTTTCTCTCACTATTCCACGATGGCAGTCTCATACGATATTCTCATTCAGGATATCGTTTTGTATATGAGATATATGCATAGACTGCGCATTAATGAAGTCGTTGCCAAACGAATTTGGGACGCTGTCGGTTCCGCATTGCCAGACCTTGACGAAGAACCGGCTGCATACGACCTTCTCGGTCCTAACTCTGTGACCGCATTGCCCCAAAAAGTGTCAGTCAGCAGCACCGAGATAGCACACTGTCTGGACAAAAGTATCAGAAGGATAGAATTCGCTATACAGCAGCTTCTCAAGTCTGCACCATGCGGTGTGTGTACCGCTATTGCGTGCACCGGTATCTGTCTGACTGGAAAAGGTGCTTCGTTACGTGGACTGGCTAAGCGCTTGGAGACAAATTTTCACATCTCGTGCCTGCCCTATCCTCTCACCTGATAGCAAACAACAATCACATACCGGCATCCCTTGTCGGTATGCTTTTGTTCTTTGTCAGGTGCGCCCCGCGTCAGCGAGGCGTTTGTTGTTTCTTCCCTTTGCTGCGTTTTGTTTCCCTTTACTGCTTCTTCGTATTCCGACGATTGCCAATCGGCATTCACTTTGTCTTGTTTGGCATATAGGTCATTTTGCAGGCTGGGACATGCTCTGAAGCCCGATAAATACAGGCGTTGGCGGCGATTCAAACGTTTCAGACGCAAAATTCGCAGTAGAAAATGACCTATTGACACTATATCAACTTTTTTAGCCTGCAATTTGACCTATAAGTCAGAAAATCCCGAATTTTTTGAAAATTTATAAATAAATTTTCTTCACTCCCATCTTGTAAAAGCACCATACCGTAATTTTGCCGCGATAATTGAAAAACAATCATTCCCGCGATGGATAATAAATTCAAAAAATCAATGCATTATGAATGGTTTATTACAAGCTAATAAACAGATGGTACGTGTGACTCTTCGAATCGGCACCGAGAAGATTGATTTAATGGTATCGCAAGGCAACGTATCATCTTATCTCGCTGCCGAAGAAAAGCTGAACAAATTATTTAATAAATACAAAGCAAAGCTTCCACGCTCTCCCCTCAAGCATATCTATGCTCTCACAGCACTCGCCTGTGCATTGGGAGAAGGAGGTAATACGGAAAACGAAAAATGAACAACTTCGTTGCCATAGATTTTGAGACGGCCAACAGCAAGCGTTCCAGCGTCTGCTCCGTCGGTATCGTCATCGTACAGAACGGTGAAATAGTGGATTCGTTCTACTCGCTCATTCACCCCGTACCCAACTACTATGCATCGTTCTGCCAAGAAGTACACGGCTTAAACCGATGCGACACAGACAACGCGCCGTCTTTTCCCGAAGTATGGACTCAGGCAATGCGTAAAGTAGAACAATATTTCCATTATATGTCCGATGGCGAGGTGCCGTTTGTGGCTCATAATGCTCGCTTCGATGAAGGCTGCCTTCGTGCTGTATTTGCTGCATACGAGTTGGCTTACCCGCAGTATATATTCAAAGACACGCTTTATGCCTCGCGCCGTCATTTCGGCAACTCATTGGAGAACCACCAACTGCATACCGTTTCAGCTGCCTGCGGCTACGATTTAACCAATCACCACCATGCCCTCGCCGATGCGGAAGCCTGCGCGTGGATCGCAAAACATATTTTGTAATAATAATGGAAAACAAATCAAAATTATTCAAAGGGAATACATTGTTTATCTCTTTGTTGGCAGGCAGCCTGATTCTGCTTGTCATTTTTATTTTCGTTGCTACTTTATCGGGAGCGTGGCCGGAAGAAGGTGTTTCGGCTCAAATCCTCTCTGCATTGGCAGGTGCTGTTGTAACAGCGATTATCACTATGTTCTTGCTCTTGGGACAAACATCCAACGAAGAAAAGAAAGAGCGGAATGCCAAAATCTTTGAGGAGAAATTGCGAATCTACAATGAGTTCCTGCAAAATCTGTGTCAAGTGGTGCAAGATATGGATATTTCAAAAGAAGAGGAGATAATGTTAGAGTTCCAGGTAGCACAATTAGCAATGCACACGTCTACTGAATCCATAAACACAATTAGCAAACAGGTAAGCAATATCATTGCGGGCATCAAACAAAAGGAAAATAAAAACGGTGAAATGCTTGAGCAACTATTCAATATTGCCGACATATTCTATAAAGAATTATACGGCAAAGAAAATGATATAGTAGAAGAATCACGCAGTAACACACTTGACAATTTCCGCAATATTCTCCGCCCTGTGGAACTAATTGTAGATAATGATAAAATAAAGCGTGAAACTCTTATAGAAGAAATGAAAAAGAAGCCCCGCCCGTTGAATTTTATAGATAGAGCCAGACTACTGGAAGCAATGATTCCGAAGAACGGGGCTAAGCAATGGATATGGAATAGCACGTGTCTCGTACACGAATATTATACCGACATTGATCCTACAACAAAGAGCTATATCACTTCCAAGAATCAGATAGCTATTGATCTTTTCCCTGATAGCGATAATAAAAACTACTGCGTAAATATATTTTTACGCAACAACAATTTAGAAAAAATCCAAAAGATAGCAAAAGAGATATGGCCTGATAAAGAATTAAAACCGTATCCATCGAATAAGCAGGGAAGGTTGATTTATGCTAATTTTGATATCGGCATATCAGATGAAGAGATTGCCCAAACGATGATAGAATTGCTCAACGATATAAAAAGCTATCGGGACAAAACATACCCGTTAAAATAAATATCCGTTTAACTTGAAGGTGCGCACGATACCTATCAGTGCTTGCAACTATGATTTCAGATGTAATAGAAAAAAACCAGCAGTATGTTGTATTAGATGAATACAATAAAAAAATTAGTAGTAATTATTTTAGCTCGCTTGGAGAGTTAATGGGATTCACAGGTACTTTCCTCGTGTTCCGCAAAAACCAACAATACTATGTTTATGATGAAGATCTGACAAAAATTGCTTCTAATTATGAGAGCAGTTTGGGTGAATTTCGTAAAGCTGTCGGTGAAACAATCAATTTCCGCAAGAACGGACAAATACATACCTATGATAGAGATCTTGATAAAATAAGTAGCCGTTATGAATAAATAAAAAAAACGTAACACTATGGAATTATCAAACATAAGAACCTTGTTCGCGTCAAGGAATGTACATTTCAAAGTTCCTGCCTAATCAACGCTCCTATTGTTGGGAGAAAAAAGCAAATCGAGCAGTTTATCGACAATCTCCGCCAAGAGACACAGAAATTAGAAACGGTTGACGATGACAACAACTTTTTCTCGGACGAGATAATTGACCGTCTTGACATTGCAGCAGCACCTGACAAACAACAAACGCAAAAACAGAACATCAGTACAGATGTTCTGTTTTGCGTATATAGCAACCTTTCCTAAGGCGTTAACTCTGAAGTATTATCCCTCTTGACCATTGTAATACGCATCAGGATATGAAATTATACTTCATAAAACAGCATGTCTTGTTAAAAATATCAAATATACTTTAGATTTTGCAAAACGATTAGTAGATATAAGTAATATGCCGTACCTTCGCGGCATAAAATTACAACGGAGGACAAAAACTATGGCACGAAGAGCGTGAAAGACATCGCAAAGCCTATGAATGGATGAAAAGCATCGCAACATTTCCACTATAAGAGTCTTTATCATGCGTTTAGTAAAACTAACCGAAATCGCTGAAATCAAACACTTTACTCATCTTCTTGACCCTCCGTATGATACGGAGTTCTCCACCTATTGCGCAAACTATATCCTCTGAAAAAATCATACCATGCTAAAGACTGACCCTTCAAAGCAGAATTGGGATTGGGAACCAAAGCAGCGACCGTATGCCCTTTATATCCACGGTTTTGCGTCATCACCCAAGTCTGGTACAAGAGCCTCATTGGCGCGCTCTATACCCGAATATGAATGGCTCGCACCGGAGATAACGCACGACCCCTACGAATCACTCACTATCCTCAACGAATGGACTGATGCTTTTCAGCC
This sequence comes from uncultured Bacteroidales bacterium, assembly GCA_947167395.1. GTDB lineage: Bacteria > Bacteroidota > Bacteroidia > Bacteroidales > Paludibacteraceae > Colicola. Next base: position 17,469 of record CAMVHW010000002.1, on the reverse strand, counting down.
CGCACTCATTGTAGGCACATCAATGGGCGGTATGCTCTGCCTGTATGTGAATGACCCCGCTGCCGCCAAAATAGCCGTCAACCCGTCGCTCGAAATGGAGCGTACACTGCGGCAAAGAGGCTACGGCAAACACCCCTACCTGCAAGAAAGAGAGAACGGCGATACAGAGTATATTATCGACGAACCGATGATTCAGCGGTTTATCGCCTTCAAGAAAGAAAAACAACCCATTCCCGGAATACGGAACATCGGACTATTCTCTTCCGACGACGAACTGATAGGACACGAAGGCAGTAAGCGCAACGCCAAAGCCTTGGAGCAAGCAGGATGGGAAATTATTTGGTCAGATAAGTTCGGACACCGTTGTAACGACCACGCAGTCAAGATACTGACCAAAATAGTAAAAGAACTTTAACCCTCACTACGAAGCAGGCATTGCGGGCATAATGTTCAAAAAGAAAATAAGAAAAGAATATCAATATGGAAAATTTCGCTATCCAACTATTTGAAGGTAAGAAAATTCGCAGCGTATGGAATGCGGAAGAAGAAAAGTACTATTTCTCTGTGGTAGATGTAGTACAAGTGCTAACTGAAAGTGTTGATGCATCTGCCTATTGGAGGAAGTTGAAACAACGTCTTAAAGAAGAAGGAAATGAAACCGTGACAAATTGTCACGGTTTGAAACTACCTGCTATTGACGGAAAGAAACGAATGACGGATATTGCTGATTTAGAGGGCATTTTCCGCATTATTCAGTCCATACCGAGCAAAAAGGCTGAACCTATCAAACAGTGGCTCACCACTATCGGCGCACAACGGATAGACCAGATGATAGACCCCGAACAGACATTCCAAATGGCAGTGGAGGATTACCGCCGACAAGGCTATTCGGACAAGTGGATTAACGAACGTATGCGTTCCATTGAGATGCGCAAGGAACTGACCGACGAATGGCAGCGTTCGGGTATCACGGAGCAGAAAGACTTTGCTATACTGACCAATGTGCTGACGCAGGCTTGGAGCGGAATGACCACCGGCGAATACAAACGCCACAAGGGACTGACCAAAGAGAACTTGCGCGATAATATGACCAATGTGGAGTTGGCACTCAACACCCTTGCCGAAGTGGCGACCACCGAGCTGTCCCGTCAGCGTAATCCAAAGGGTATGGACGAGAGCCGACAGGCAGCCAAAGCAGGAGGTAAGGTGGCAAGAAACGCACGCGAAGACTTGGAACGGCAATTAGGACGTAGCGTCATTTCTTCCCAACGCGCTTCAGACTATATCCGCCCCATCGAAGAAGGCGAAGCCAAGGAACCGACGGATACTTCAAAGGGCAAAAAATAAATGATATAATTTACTAATTATAAAACAGATAAGAACTATGCACATCATCTCGCACGACATCCTGACGTTGGATCGCGTCAAGGAGATTTTAGACAAGCACGAACAGTTGCAACTCGGCGAAGAGGCGATTGCCGCCATCGAGAAATGCCGTAAGTACCTCGACAGCAAGATGGGCGACATCGGTCGTCCCGTCTATGGTATCACCACCGGATTCGGTTCGCTATGTAACATCACTATTCCTGAAGACGAATTGAGCCAATTGCAGCACAACCTCGTTATGTCGCACGCTTGCGGTATGGGCGATGAGGTAAGACCCGAAATAGTCAAGATTATGTTGCTCTTGAAGGCGCAGTCGCTCAGTTACGGTCATTCGGGTTCGCAACTCATCACCGTGCAACGACTTATCGATATGTTCAACCACGACATCTTGCCCGTAGTCTATCAGCAAGGCTCACTCGGTGCATCGGGCGACCTTGCTCCGTTGGCACACTTATCGCTGCCGCTTATCGGCATGGGCGAAGTGTATTACAAAGGCGAACGCCGCCAAGCCGCCGACGTATGGCAAGAGATGGGTTGGGAGCCGATTCGCTTGCAGTCGAAAGAAGGACTGGCTCTGCTCAACGGTACACAGTTCATGTCCGCACATGCCGTTTGGTCGCTCATTCAGGCGGAACGTCTGAGCCAATGGGCTGATATGATTGGGGCTCTCTCACTCGAAGCCTACGACGGACGCATCGAACCTTTCTACCCCCATAGCCACCAACTGCGCCGACAGAAAGGTCAACTGCTCACCGCCGACCGTTTCCGCCAACTATTGGAAGGCAGCGAACTGATTATTCGCAAGAAAGAACACGTACAAGACCCGTACTCATTCCGCTGCATTCCGCAAGTACACGGGGCTGCCAAAGACAGCATAGCCTACGTGCGCAGTGCTATCGAGAACGAAATCAACTCAGCCACCGACAACCCCAATGTTTTCCCCGATGAGGATATGATCATATCCGCCGGCAATTTCCACGGCGAGCCGATTGCTTTGCCGATGGATATGCTTGCCATCGCCCTCAACGAGTTGGCAAGTATCTCCGAGCGGCGTATCTACAAACTTATTTCCGGACAGCGCGGACTGCCCTCGTTCCTCGTTGCCAAGCCCGGACTGAACAGCGGTTTTATGATTCCGCAATACACCGCCGCGAGCATCGTTAGCCAAAACAAAGGACTCTGTTGGCCTGCGTCCTGCGATAGTATTCCTTCGTCGCAAGGGCAGGAAGACCATGTGTCAATGGGTTCCAATGCAGCCACCAAACTCGTGCGCGTGGTTGAAAACACGGAAACGGTGCTGGGTATCGAACTGATGAACGCCGTACAGGCATTGGAGTTCCGCCGCCCTGCCAAATCCTCACCGCATTTGGAGAAGATTATTTCCGAATACCGCAAAGTGGTGCCTTTCATCTACACTGACACATATATGCACCCGCTGATGGTGGAAAGCAAAAAATTCATACGCCGTGAAGACCTGTATTAAGAACATCAGCACCATAGTAGGTATCTTGCCACAAGGTGTATTGCGCAAACAAGGGGCAGAGATGAACGAGACAGGCACATTAGACGATGCCTACCTGCTTATTGAGGACGGACGAATAGCCGCATTTGGCAAAAGGGAAGATATGCCCGCCGATGCCGACCGATACATAGACGCAGAAGGGGGTATGCTATTGCCCTCTTTCTGCGACTCGCACACCCATATCGTCTATGCCGGCAACCGCAGCGGCGAGTTCCTTGATAAGATCAACGGCTTGAGTTACGAAGAGATAGCCCATCGCGGCGGAGGTATACTCAACTCCGCCGACCTGCTGCACAGCACAAGCGATGACGAACTCTACCGTCAGTCGATGGAGCGCGTCCGTGAGATGACAGACAAAGGAACGGGAGCCATAGAGATCAAGAGCGGCTACGGACTGCGCACAGAGGACGAGTTGAAGATGCTGCGCGTCATACGCCGCATACGGGAAAACACACCCGCTTTGGTAAAAGCCACTTTCCTCGGCGCACACGCCATAGGACGCGACTACAGACACGAGGAGTATGTGCAACTCGTTTGCAATGAGATGATTCCCGCCGTGGCACAAGAGGGCTTGGCGGATTTTGTGGACGTGTTCTGCGACGAAGGGTTCTTTACGGTGGAAGATACCGACCGTATCCTTACTGCAGGTACGAAATACGGCTTACGAGCGAAGATTCACGCCAACGAATTAGCCGTGAGCGGAGGCGTACAGGTCGGAGTAAAGCACCATGCGTTGAGTGTGGATCACTTGGAGAAAACGACCGATGCGGAGATAGCCTGCCTGAAAGGAACGGACACGATGCCTACTATGCTGCCCGGCTCGTCATTCTTCCTCGGTTTGCCGTACGGACGCGCCAAAGAGTTTATCAATGCAGGATTAGGTGTGGCATTGGCTTCGGACTACAACCCGGGTTCCAGTCCCAACGGCGATATGCGTTTCGTATGGGCGATGGGCTGTATTCGTATGCGTCTCACGCCCGTACAGGCACTCAATGCCGTTACTATCAATGCGGCGTATGCTATGGGCGCAAGCGATGAAGTCGGTTCAATCACGGTCGGCAAACGCGCCAACCTGATTATCACCCGCCCGCTGCCCTCACTCACGATGATACCGTACCAGTACCAAACGCCGTGGATAAAACTTCACTTGCTGTCGGGACAACCCTGCTGAAACAGCATACTATTCTTGCGTCCACTCACCCGTACGGACAAATTGACCCAAACGGTGCATAAAGGCTGACCGAAGAGGTATGAACTCCTCCTCGGTCAGTTCATATCCGGTAAGATTAGTTTGCAGCCAGTTGTAAGCCCCTCCTGCAAAAAGCATTAACTCACAACAATGAGTCGCTCCGTTCTCACTGCCACGAGGCACCCAATCGAACTCATAAAACAGCGCATCAATCCCCTGTTTGTGTAAATAACTGACATACTGACGAGAAGTGTTGGTGAACACATGATGGGTTATAAAGCCGTTCAACCATTTCGGACCGAATACCGCCCCATCGTCTTTCTGCGTGCAAACCAGCACTTTTTCGGGATGGTACTTGAGGTATTTGGGCATCTGCTTTAATCCGGTGGGAGCAAAAATCATAATTGGAATAGGTTGTGTCTGCTCGTACGCAGTCTGTGCTTTACGGAGAGTATCGGCAGAGCAAGTTTGCGGATCTATACCTTTAAGAAAACGTTCAGTCAATTCACGCCAGAAACGTTTACCTTCACCTGCACTACGAGTCATACCCATAGGAGCAGAGAAAACAGCCGCATATCGCACCAAAGGCTCGTCCATCTCAGCAAGCAGATAGACCACCGATTGCGCACCGGCAGACTGACCCGATAAAGTTATCTGTTTGGGATTACCTCCAAACTCACTTATATGCCTGCTTACCCAACGAAGGGCGTTCATCTGGTCGTGCAGACCCAAATTGACACAACCTATGTCGGGGCGGTAGGCAAAACCGAACACGCCAAGGCGATAACTGATAGTAACGGTAACTATATTCTCTTGTGCCGCTATGTCGCCCAAGTCGTTAATGGATGTTTCGCCGCTGCCGCTGTTGTACGAACCGCCGTGTATATGTACCAGCACGGGCAGTAAGGAGTCGGAGGGAAGAAGGTTGTTCTCGCGCTGCCAACTACGAGGCGTATGTACCGTCAGACAAAGACAATCTTCGGATTCTGTCATCTCGTTGAGGTCAAAACGCCCCCATTTATCTAATCCTTCTTGCGTAAGATACTGCGGACACATAGGACCGCGCTTTGTGTGATCTTGTTCGGGAGCAAATGAATCAATAAGCACCGATTCCCGGAAACGCTCGGCATTAGCGTAAGGGATATTACGATACGAAACGATAGAAACAGCCGAAAAGACCTGATAAACAGAACTTACTGCCATAGAAAACGACAGCAATAATAAAAATATATTTTTTCTCATAACGGCGACAAAAATACATCATTTTTTAGAACTCTAATTTTGAACTTCAATAAAATACTCTAATTTTGTGGGCTTTATCCATAGTTATCTTGTTAACACCTCTTCATTATGCTTTTTGACGGAAAAAAATCAGCCGAATCACTACTCTCATCGCTCGCAAAAAAGAGCGATGAATACAAGCATTTATACGGCAGAACACCTTGCCTGTGCGTACTTATTGTCGGTAACGATTACGGAAGTCAACGATATGTCGCTTCATGCGAGAAAAATGCAATAAAAGCAGGCTTAACCTGCCAAGTAATTCGTATGGACGAAAATAGTACGGAAGAACAAGTTATCACAACTGTTCAACAACTTAACACAAACGACAACATAGACGGCATTCTTATCCAAATGCCGCTACCAAAACATATTAACCAACAACATGTAATACAATCGCTTAACCCTGAAAAAGATGTGGACGGGATAACAGATGCCAATGTGGCAAAACTATGGAAAAGCCGTAAAAACGACTACACACAATTCTGCGTTCCTTGCACTCCGAGAAGCGTCATGCGAATACTCAAAGAAACAAACACCGAATTAGACGGAAAGAAGGTGGTTGTAATAGGCAGAAGTAATATAGTTGGACTGCCTGTTAGCAAACTGATTATGAACGAAAATGCCACTATCACCATAGCGCATAGCCACACACATAACCTCCCGCAATTACTACAACAAGCAGACATCATTGTTGCTGCTATCGGCAAACCTAAATACATAACAGCAGATATGGTATCACCCCACTCCACCATCATTGACGTTGGTATCAATGCTGACCCTCAAACAGGAAAAATGTGCGGAGATATTGATACAGAAGCCGTTAAAGACAAATGTGATATGATAACACCTGTTCCGGGAGGTGTGGGACCACTCACAATATGCTCACTAATGGAGAACACAATCGACTGTTTTACACGTAAATATATACATCAATGATAAAAAATACCAACTCCGTCCTACCTATTGACTTCATCGAGGATATGCACCAACAACTCGGTTCGGAAGCCGAATTGCTGTTCAGAGCCTTGGAAGAAACACCTACCACCTCCATTCGACTCAATGACAAAGTCAATACACTCACCTTTGATTGCGACATAGACGAAGTACCTTGGCACTTGGAAGGATACTACCTGAGCGAAAGACCATCTTTCACACTTGACCCTTTCTTCCACTGCGGCGCATACTACGTACAAGAAGCAAGTAGTATGTTCCTGCAACAAGCACTCAATCAGTATGTCCCTAAAAATAGCATTATACTTGACCTATGTGCCGCTCCGGGAGGTAAATCCACACTCATAAGCCAATTCATTGGCAATCAAGGTCTGCTGATAAGTAACGAAGTAGTCAGACAAAGAGTATTCGCACTATCAGAAAACATACAAAAATGGGGTAACGGAAATACCATAGTTACACATAACCAATCCTCTCAATTCAGCGAACACTGCCCCTCACTATTCGATTGCATACTCATAGACGCACCCTGTTCCGGCGAAGGAATGTTCCGCAAAGATAAAGAAGCACGCAACCAATGGAGTCGCAGGAACGTGAAAATGTGCGCCGAAAGACAAAGAAAAATAATAATGGACGTATGGGACGCACTCAAACCCGAAGGAATACTTATCTACTCCACTTGCACATTCAACCGCGAAGAAAACGAAAATAATGTCCTTTGGATAGAAGAATGCCTCGGCGCAGACATTCTACCACTTAACTATGAAGACGATTGGGGCATAACAGAAGGCTTCCCGGGATACCACTTCTACCCGCATAAAACAAAAGGAGAAGGACTATATATATGCGTACTTCAAAAAAATAACGATTCATCCGCAACATTCAAGATAAAAGACTCAAAAAAAATACACACAAAAAAAGTTGAATTTGAACAAGAAATACAAAATTGGCTCCTCTTTCCGCAAGACTGGGCATTCAAACAAAGCGATAGATTCATAACTGCCTACCCCGCCAAACATAAAGAACTGATAGACTACCTTAACCAAAAACTTACCTGTATATCCACAGGTTTCGGTATAGCAGAAGCAAAAAGAGTAGGCATCGCTCCACAACATAGCCTCAGTATGTCAAAAGCACTGAAAAAAGATGCCTTCTACAATTATAAACTTAACTACGAACAAGCACTCTCGTATCTCCGTTCTGAACCACTGCCGGTAACCGATAATATGCCTAACGGTATATTACTGCTTACATACGAAGATACACCTCTGGGATTCGCTAAAAAAATAGATACAAGAATGAATAACCTCTATCCCAACGAATGGAGAATAAAAAATCTTTAACTCTTAAAAGAAAAATATCGCTGACCTAAAAAACTGATAATAACGGTTATAACAGTTATCAACATCTTACTCGGAGTTGGATACCAACTTAATACCTCAACACACAATTTTAACCCCGCATAATTAACCAACAAATTAACCATTACTATCAATATATATCTCACTAATTGTCTTCGTCCCCTCAAAGTGGATTGAGTAAAAGTAACGTACTTATTAAGCCAAAAGCCGCTCAATAAAGTAATCGGAAATACTATACACAACGATAAAATATGAGGCGTAACTGCCAAAAATGAAGTAAAATGTATAACTCCATCTATACTTAAAGGTAAAGCAATAAAGTGATATACAATATAATATAACACCCAATCAAAAACTAAATTCAATCCCCCGCAAAAACCATACTTAAACAATACCAACGGTATATAATTCTTGAAAGGACTATAGAAAAAAAGGATAATGTTACTTATAAAATTGGCTATTCTTTGCATAATTACTCACTAAACTATACTTTTGCGCACTCTTCTGAAAGTATATAAGCACTTATAACAAGCGCAAAAGTACTCCAAAAAAGCACTATAAAAATATAAATCAGTAAAAAATGGACGACGACATCGAAGAAAATGCAACAAGTACGAGCCAAAAAATCATTGGGTCAGCACTTTTTGAAAGACTTGGGAGTTGCCCAAAAAATTGCTGATACCATATCCCAAGGTAAGGTTCTGGAAATAGGACCCGGTATGGGAGTGCTTACACAATTCCTTCTTAATAATAAAAATATAGAACTGACCGCAATAGAACTCGATAAAGAGTCGGTTGTATATCTTAATCATAACTACCCTCAACTAAACCTCATAGAGGGAGACTTCCTCAAAATAGACCTTAAAAATATCTATAAGGATCAATCGTTCAACCTTATAGGTAATTACCCTTATAACATATCATCACAGATATTCTTCAAATTGCTTGAATATAAAGACCAAATACCAATATGTTCAGGTATGATACAAAAAGAAGTGGCTGAACGTATTGTGGCTAAACCGGGAAAAAAAGACTACGGTATATTAAGCGTCTTTCTGCAAGCATACTATAATACCGAATATCTCTTTACTGTGGACGAATGGGTATTCTCACCTCCTCCTAAAGTCAAATCGGCAGTCATCAGGCTAACAAGAAATAAATGTAATAAACTTGACTGTAATGAAGAACTATTCAAAATAATAGTGAAAACAGCATTCAACCAACGACGAAAACAAATGCGTAATTCACTGAAAAAATGGATAGAACAAAATATACCGCAACAACAACAAAACAACGTTCTCTCCAACCCCGTTTTCACAATGCGACCGGAACAACTTGCAGTTAAAGACTTTGTTGAACTAACTAATTACTTGCAATCATGTCAGAACTGAAAATATTCTATAAAGACAGCGAAAAAATAAAAGTTGCCAAATCAATCAGCGCACTTAAAGCACTCGATAAACACGACATTATTTGGATAGATCTTCTGGACGTTAGCGACAAAACAGAGGATACATTGGAGAGTTTCCTTAAAATAGACATACAGGAAGACGAAGAAATGGAAGAAATTGAGATGTCAAGCCGATACATACAAACCGACGACTCTATTGTAGCCAACTCCAACTTCCTTACAGACGACTTCCAAGTTGTACCTGTCAACTTCATTATAAAAAATAATATACTCGTTACTATCAGAGACTTGGAACTTGGTAGTTTTAACGAAACAATGAAAAAAATGTTCGTTAATACACGTAATTTTCCAAATGGATATCACGTTATGGTCGCTCTTATGGAAACACGAGTGGAAAAAGACGCAGACCTTATAGAAGATACCACCGACCTCATTACCAAACTATCCACCGAAATAAATACCAAAGACCAAGTGGACGAAGATTTTCTTATTCAAATAAAAGACTTGCAAGAAAAAGTTACAGTCATACGACAAAACATAATGGATAAACAACGAGTTATCAGTAATCTGCTTAAATGTGACTTATTTCCGCAAGAACTACAACCTCGACTCACAATGATAATAAAAGACATAAACTCACTATTTGACTACACTCGCTTCGGCTTCGACAGATTAGACTACCTGCAAGATACATTCCTCGGACTTGTTAATATAGAACAAAACAAGATAATAAAGATATTCACCGTTGTAAACATCATCTTCCTTCCACCAACACTCGTGGCAAGTATGTACGGAATGAACTTCGATTTTATGCCTGAACTGCACTGGCAATACGGATACTTTTGGGCACTGGCTCTAATGGTTATCTTTACACTATTTGTACTACTGATTTTCAAACTTAAAAAATGGTTATAAACATTTTTATCAACACTGAATAACCATACTTTGTCAATATAGGTTAATAAAACATATTTATAAATATTTTCAACAATAAAAATATAAAAAATAAAAATATATTATATTGATATATAAATAATTAAACTACTTATCAAAATAATTGACAAACTAATAAAATATAAGATTTTTACTTAAAATTCTATTTTTATAATATGTTTGCACTCATAGGCTGAAATGGAAAATATAGAGGCTATCGTACTACAAATTCAAAACAACAGTGATTCCACTACCTTATTACATCTGTACACAAAACAATATGGACGTATAATGGCAGTTTTGTACGGACGAAAAGGAAGTACATCTAAAAAAAACAAAGGATTTAACAAAAATATATTTTCACCTCTCGCTTGGTTGGACCTAACAATAAAAAAAACTTCTGATAAATCCTATTATACAATCCAAAATGCCAACCACCATTATATACCTTCTTACATCAATTCAGATATTAAACGACAATGTCTGTCGCTTTTTATTGCTGAATGTTTGATAAAAACACTTAAACACCCGATGAGCGATTCTGATATTTTCAATTTTATTACTGATAAAATAATATATTTGGATACAGCAGACTCAATAGAAAATATACATACCGATTTTATACGACAATTATCCGAATTATTAGGTTATGGCGGCGAACCTATAGAAGAACTTGAAAACTTAAATTCTATGGTTCTTCTGGAAAAAATAATTGAATAGTTGAATTTTTATTTTCCATTTTATACTTTATTACCTATTTTTGCGGCGTTTTACTCAGTAAATAATTATAAAAGGAATATAAATATGAAAAAAATTTTTCTTTTTATCAGTCTTTGTGTTGCCTCTTATATAAGTGCAGCAGATTCTAACAATGTCTATCGTGCCTATAATAATCCAAAAGGCGGATTTGTTATTCTTGATAATAACAGCGAAGTTATAGGCTTTTCATCTAATTGTGAATTAAATAAAGATAACATATCTTCTCTTGAATTTCTATATGGGGATATAGATATTATTAACAACGCTCCTGCCACTGTCTTTGATTTTCCTGCTCCTTGGCAAGACTCTATAGGTCCGCTGTTAGGTGATATAAAATACAATCAAGGTAAGCCTTATAATTATATGACACCCACAGTAGGAGATAAACATTGTGTAACGGGCTGTGTTGCCACTGCAATGGCACAAATAATGCGTTATTGGAGATGGCCTGACGTATGCAGTAATGGAGAAAGAAAATTCCAAGCAACCAAAATAAATCAAGAACTTGAAATGTCATACAATAACTTGGCTTTTGATTGGGATAATATGCTTCCTGCATATACAGGTTTGGATTCTTCCGGAGAAACGCAGGAACAATGGGACGCAGTGGCTCTTCTTATGAAAGCCTGCGGATATGGTGTTTATATGGGATATGGCGTTGACGGAAGCGGAGCAAACAGTAATAAAGTAGTGGGTGCTATGACCGAACTTTTCAAATATAAGAAAAATCTTAAATTAGTAAGTGTGGCAGACTTGCAGAAAAATAGCATTTTCCTTTCTACTCTTATGGACGAAATAAATGCCGGTCGTCCTATCTATTGTGACGGATATGAAAACGGTAAAACAGGTGAAGATGCTTTCCACGCATACGTTATAGACGGATATGTTACTCTGAAAGGTGATAAAAATCTTGATTATTTCTATGTTCATTTTAATTTCGGATGGGGTGGAGGTATGAATGGTTGGTACCAAATAAAAGGTAATATAGATAGATCTATTTATTCTTCTCTTAACTTAATAGTAGGTATTGAGCCTGATAGAGCAACCGCTTTGGAAGATGTGTATAACCAAATAAACGACGATAAGATAAGAGATATTTTAGGGCGTGAAGTAGAAGAAATGATTCCGGGACAAATCTATATTAAGAACGGAAAAAAATATATCGCCCGCTGATAATTAACTATAATACATATAAAACATCAGGAGGCTCATAAGTTTCCTGATGTTTTATAAATGTTTTATCAACTTTAATAACTAACTTATGAATACCGATACTGATAAAAATGCTGATAATAAAGCAAATCATTTTATAGATATAAGCAATATAGATGAATTAAAACGTGCAATTATAACATCTGAAATACTAACAAGAAAATACTAAATACTAAATAAATTATGGCAGTAACTTATATGACTGCAGAAGGTCTGCAGAAACTTAAAGACGAATTACAATATCTCGAAGGAACCGAGCGTCCGCGAGTAATAGCGGCAATAGCCGAAGCAAGAGATAAAGGCGATTTGAGCGAAAATGCCGAATATGACGCAGCAAAAGAAGAACAAGGACACCTTGAAAGCAAAATTGCTATGCTCAAAGCCAAAATAATGGACGCACGCATTATTGACGCTTCCACTATCAAAACAGATGAGGTACAGATACTCACAAAAGTGCGTGTACGTGTTAAACAAACAGGTAAAGAAAAAGTATATCAATTAGTTACCGAAGGTGAGGCTAATATAATGGAAGGCAAAATAGCTGTAACCACACCTATAGCCAAAGGACTGATGGGGAAGAAAGTGGGAGAAGTGGCTAAGGTGAAAGTGCCGGCAGGAGTGATGGACTTCGAGATTTTAGAGATTAGCATATAATAAAACTCTAATAATTAAATATTTATTATGACTATTTTTTCGCAAATCATACAGGGTAACATACCAAGTTATAAAGTCGCTGAAAACGACCAATTCTATGCCTTTTTGGATATTCATCCGTTAGTAAAAGGACATACACTGCTCGTTCCTAAACTTCCCGAACCCGAAGCGGATTATATATTCGATTTGGACGATAATCTGTTGGCGGATATGATAGTTTATGCAAAAAAAATAGCAATAGGTATAAAGAATGCCACCGGTTGCAAACGCGTTGGTGTGGCTGTATTGGGAATGGAAGTGAACCATGTTCATATACACCTTATTCCTCTCAATAAGGAAACAGATATGCTCTTCACTAATCCTAAATTAGAATTAGATGCAGAAGAAATGTGCCAAATAGCCAATTCTATTGCACAGGCTGTTGAAGAAATACAATAATCAGTATAACTAAAAATTTATACAAGAATGGACAATAATTTTTCTGGCAAGACTCGCACAGAGAGCGACTTGATTGGCGAACTCCAAATTCCGGTGGAGGCATTGTATGGTGTGCAAACACAGCGTGGTATTGAGAACTTCCCTATCTCAAAATTCAAACTTTGCGATTATCCTGCATTCGTTAACGGTTTGGCTTATACCAAACTTGGTGCTGCTATGGCTAATCACGAATTAGGACTTTTGACCGATGAACAGTTCCGTGGAATCAAACAGGCTTGTGAGGAAATACTCGCAGGTAAACATCACGACCAGTTCCCTGTTGATATGATACAAGGTGGTGCAGGCACTACCACCAATATGAATGCCAACGAGGTTATAGCCAATCGTGCTTTACAGATTATGGGACACCAACCCGGTGAATATCAGTATTGCAGTCCTAACGACCACGTTAATTGCAGCCAATCAACCAATGACGCTTATCCTGCTGCCATCCACATGGGACTTTATGCCACCCACTTGGAGTATATGAAGCATTATGAGCAACTTATTGATTCATTCCAAAAGAAAGCCGAGGAATTTAAGGACGTTCTCAAAATGGGTCGAACCCAATTAGAAGATGCCGTTCCTATGACTCTCGGTCAAACATTCGGTGCTTTCGCTTCCATACTTCGTGACGAAGTTAAACACCTTAACGATGCGGCTGAGGAGTTCCTTACAGTCAATATGGGTGCAACTGCTATCGGTACAGGTATTTGCTCCGAACCCGGTTATTCAGAGAAGTGCGTTAAGGCTATGGCTGAGGTAACAGGTTGGAACGTTGTTCTTGCAGATGACCTTGTAGCCGCCACTTCCGACACAAGTTGTATGGTAGGCTATTCAGGTGTACTGCGCCGTATTGCCACCAAGATGAATAAAATTTGCAACGACCTTCGTCTGTTAGGTTCAGGTCCTAAATGCGGTTTGCACGAGATTGACCTTCCCGCTCGTCAACCCGGTAGCAGCATAATGCCCGGCAAAGTAAATCCTGTCATACCTGAGGTGATGAACCAAATATCATATAAAGTGATAGGCAACGACCTTTGCGTGGCTATGTGTAACGAAGCAGCACAAATGGAACTGAACGCTATGGAACCCACAATGGCTCAATGCTGCTTTGAGAGTGCAGAAATAATGATGAACGGATTTGATGTTCTACGTAAGTATTGTGTCGATGGAATCAAGGCAAACGAAGAACGCTGCCGCAATTATATAACCGGCTCAATAGGTATTGTAACGGCTCTCAATCCTATTATCGGCTATAAGAACTCAACCAAGATTGCCAAAGAAGCAATGGCAACGGGTAAGGGTGTGTATGAGTTGGTTTTGGAACACGGTATTCTTACCAAAGAGGAGTTGGATACTATCCTTTCACCTGAAAATATGATTCGTCCCGTAAAGTTGGATATCAAACCTCGTCGATAATATGACACTGGTGTTTGCCACCAATAACGCTCATAAGCTGGAGGAAGTAAGACAGATACTTCCTTCAGCTTATGTGGTTTTATCGCTTAAAGATATAGGTTTTTTAAGCGAAATAGAAGAAACGGGTGATACACTTCAAGCCAATTCATTATTGAAAGCCCAAACGGTATGGGATTGGATTAGCACTCACCCGAGTGATAAACAGATAGATGGTGTTTTTGCCGATGATACGGGTTTGGAAATCCCCGTTTTGAATAATGAACCCGGGGTGAGAACGGCTCGGTGGGCAGGCGATGAACATAACGACGCAGCCAATAGACAAAAAGCACTGACACTGTTAAAAGATAAAAATGACAGAAAAGCACACTTTCGTACAATTATTACCCTCATTAGTCGCTTTGATTTGAATAAAGACATAATGATAGAACAAATGGAGGGTAGGGTAGATGGCTGTATTGCCGACAAAGAATACGGAAACAAAGGTTTTGGTTATG
Organism: uncultured Bacteroidales bacterium; assembly: GCA_947167395.1. Taxonomy (GTDB): domain Bacteria; phylum Bacteroidota; class Bacteroidia; order Bacteroidales; family Paludibacteraceae; genus Colicola. The sequence continues at coordinate 2,414 of CAMVHW010000002.1, read as the reverse complement.
ACTCTGTTTTTATTCCTGATGGATACCAATATACATTTGCACAACTGCCGGCTGAAGTAAAAAATTCAATTAGTCATAGAGCAAGAGCAGTTGAAAAACTTAAAAAACGCTTGTTATGAAAAAACTATTGTTACTTTCTTCTCTGATATTCATATCATTGCTTTCATATTCCGACGAAGGGATGTACACATGGAAGTCGCATATAGCCTATGGTGTTGTAACACAGGTTGCTGATGCCGGCGATATAATATATGCTTTGGCAGGCAATGCACTCTTTCAAATAGATAAAGCAACGGAAGAAATGACTTGTTTTTCCAAACAAGACGGATTTCACGGCTCAAATATTATCCATATAGCCTACGATAGTAAATACAATACACTGTTAGTCGTTTATGAAGACGGCTTGATTGACTTTGTTAGTAACGGACAGATAACTGCATTGTCCGATTTGCAAAATAAACAAATGAATACCTCCAAAAAAGCAAACTCCGTCCGTATTTATAAGGACAAGGCTTATTTGGGTATGCCTTTTGGTATCGTGGTTATCAATATGGCAAAGAAAGAAATAGCAGATACCTATTATATAGGGTTGGAAGGCAAAGAAGTTGATATAAAAAACATGACAATGGATGCCGACTCTATATATGCAATAACAGCCAATTCCATTTATTCTGCTAATCTCAAGTCCAATCTTTTGGATTATAACGAATGGACTATTTCTAATGTATTGCCCGATGATAGTATATATCAAGATATAATTGTCTTTAATAATCAGTTATATACTATTGCTAATAACCATATTCATTATCGTTCTTCCACAGGTTGGCACAAAATAGAATCAGATAGGTTTTTCACTGGTATGAAACTTACCGATTCGCGTTTGTTTCTCATACAGCAAGAGTTAGGTGTAACCGAGTGCAAAAAGAATAATAATTTAATAAGTCATATATCTCCTTACTTGGTGTTTGATGTTGTTTATTCTGATAATAACTATTGGTTAGCCGCCAACACAGATGGTTTAGTAAGACAAACAGGTACAGATACACAAGTCTTTATACCCGAAGGTCCTATTGTTAATATACCCTATCGTATGAAAGTTGTTAATAACAGACTATATGTTGTGTCGGGCGGTAGGTGGGCAACACAAAATCGTTATGCCGGACATCTGATGATATATGACATAAGTAAAGATAAATGGAAAAATATCTATTCGTGGTATATAGAGAATAAAATGCAAGGATTGTCATTGGACTTTATGAATGTGGCTGTTGACCCCTTTGATGTTAATCATTATTTTGTAACGTCCTACGGTACAGGTCTGTTTGAGTTTATCAATGACGAACCCATAATGCAATACACTCATCTCAATAGTCCTTTAACAACGGCTGCCCCCGGTAATTCGGAAATGTATTATATTCGTACCGATGGCGCTATGTTTGATAAAGACGGCAATCTATGGGTATTGAATATGGGTGATAAGTTTCTTCATATAGCCACTCCCACTGATATACGCAACGCAAGAAACACAGGACAATCCAATTGGAATGTATATAGTTTGTACATTAACAACACTCTTTTTCCCGTATATACGTCCGGTGAGATATTTATCGATGGTCGCTATGATAATTGGAAATGGATACCATACGTCCGCTATCAACCCGGACTGATTCTCTATGATGACAACGGAACACCGCTTGATGATAGCGATGATAATACATACTTCCAATCCTCATTTTTCGATCAAGACGGTAAGGAAATAACCTTTACTCTTATCAATGCCATTGCCCAAGATAAGAAGAACGATATATGGGTGGCAATAGACAAAGGATTGTTTATTATTCCCCACACAATTGATTTTCGTAAGTCCAACCTCTGTGAGCGGGTCAAGATACCTCGTAATGACGGCTCTAACCTTGCTGATTACTTGTTGGATACAGAACGTATTTCCGCTATTTGTATTGACGGAGCCAATCGTAAATGGATAGGAACGGAGAGTTCGGGACTCTATTTGATTTCCGAGGATGGATTGGAAACCATTGAACATTTTACAACCGAAAACTCACCCTTGCCTTCCAATAAAATTTTATCCATTGCCATTGATTCCGCTACGGGCAGAGTGTTTGTGGGAACTGACGGCGGTCTGATGTCATATCAGAACGATGCTGCCGAACCCGAACCTGAGTTTAAGAACGAAAAAGTGTATGCTTATCCCAACCCCGTCAAATCCGACTTTAACGGAGTAATTACCATAACAGGCTTGATGGATAATACAGAGGTGAAAATAGTGGATAATGGCGGTAATCTGGTTTGCAGCACCATCAGCAACGGCGGCTTGGCTGTATGGGACGGAAAAACAATAAGCGGAAAAAGAGTTACCACCGGAGTATATACCGCTTTCTGTAATGCTGCCGACG
>CAMVHW010000001.1 GCA_947167395.1 uncultured Bacteroidales bacterium | reverse complement strand
GTACTGCGCCCAGTTCTGGAAGATGGCACCGTTTCCGCCATAGATGATGAGTTCGTGCGGGTGCTGCGCCACGCGGGGGTCAAGGTTGTTCTGAATCATCGCCATAATAGCCGCAGCCTGCTTGGAACGGGCGGGGTACTCGTCGATGGGACGGGCGTAGATGTCGTAGGACGGGCGGTAGCGGTACATATAGACGCGGCCGTAGTCCTTCAACTCCTGCGCGAACTCGGGCGCCAGCACGGCGTGGTGCTCCTTGGGGAAATAGCGTAGGGCGTTCTTGAGGGCAAGCACTTTCTCCTCGTCGGTGAGGATGTCTTTGCGCTTGGGGGCGTGGTTGATACTCGGGTCGTAAGGCTTGGCTTGGGGCAGGGTGGTGCCGATGCCTGCCAAGATTTCTTGTTGGAAAGCGTTCATAGTATGTTGGTTTTTAATTATTTCTCATTCTCCAATAGGTTGTAAATGCCGTCTTCGGACAGCACGCCTCGCGGCAGGTCTTTAGGCAGAAGTCCAAGTTCATCGGCGCGGAAGTCCGCTTTCCATTCGTCGGACGTGTAATAGGCGGCTAACTCGTCTGCTTTGGCTTGCAGGGAAACGGTCGTTGCTTTGTCGGGATAGGCTTCTGCCAGAGCGGCTTGCAACTCGTTGAACAACGCTTCCATACGGATGATTCGATTTATGTCGTATGAGGGGGTATTCATAATTTCTGCAGTAAGGTAAGTTTGTTATCTATCTCTTTATGCTGTATTGTTGGTTACAATTTGTTTCGTTTTTATCTTGTCTATTGTTTTACGAGCGAGGTACGAGACAGATATGGGACAATGACGAGGAAAGTCATTCTCTATATCTACTTACTTCGCTTTCATTAACTATGCTGTTATTTTATTTTCACAAAGTCACTTAATGGTTGTATATGAGCCACTTGTGTGTATTTCTTTTTGTGTAGGTCAATAGCTTGGTCGTAAGATATTTCTTTGTTGGGATTAAAGAGGAAGACTGCATAATAAGGTGCGTTCTCGGCAGAAAATCCCATATTCTGCAAATCCATAGCCGTATAAATCCTAAAACCTTTGTTGGTCTGCTTGAATAGTTGCGGATTGTCTCCGTTGGTATGCAAGCAAATATAGCCGAGCCGTTCAAAACCTTGTTTGACAAGCAACGAACCTTTGCTGTCTCCGGCACGCACATACGTAATACCTAATTGCATAGCCAAATCTCGGTCTGTTTCACGCATGTGGTTGATGAGAACCGTTGTTTCTTGCGGATTCTCTCGCATCTTATCACAAAGCCGTTTATGTTCGTTTGCATCTTCAAGCGCAGCACGGCGGCGCAAAGCCAACTCGCAAAATTGCTTTTCTTGTTCTATACCGATATATTTGCGACCGAGCAGATTCGCTGCAATGCCGGTTGTGCCCGAACCGCTGAACGGGTCAAGGATTGTATCTCCCTCATTAGTCGAAGCCAAGATAATACGATAAAGCAAACGCAAGGTCTTTTGCGTCGGGTGCTTGCCTTGCTGTTTTTCCCACAAACCAACAGCCGGAATACGCCATACATCTGTCATCTGCGTGCCACCGTTCAACTGCTTCATCGTTTCATAATTGAACTTGTGCGTTTTCTTCTCGTGCTTACGTGCCCAAATGATGAGTTCCGTGGAAAAATTAAAGTATTTGCAGGACAGATTTGGTGGCGGGTCGGTTTTCTGCCAAGTGATGGTATTTAGCACTTTGTAACCCAATTCTTGCAGACATCGCATAACTATGTGGATATTATGATGTGTGCCGCTTATCCAAATCGTGCCGTCATCTTTCAATTTAGAGCGGCAGAGAGACAGCCACTGACGATTGAAATTGTAGATGTATTCGGGTGTACCGCCTTTGTCCCAATCGCCTTTATCCACACATACGACTTTACCGCTTTGCACACTTATTCCGCCATTGCTTAAAAAATATGGCGGGTCGGCAAAGATTGCATCGATAGAGTTGTCCTCTATCTCATTCATTCGCTCCATACAATCGCCGTGTAGAAGAGTGAAGTCTTTGGTCGGTGTTTGGTAATAAATTTTCATCATTATTCCGGCACTGGCAACCCTAATTTCTGCAAAGGTATATAGTTGAAATAATACTGACAACGAACGCTATGTATATAGTCTAATACATCTTTGTATATCTTTTGTCTGAACCAATCATCCAATATATAGACATATTCCACTTCTATGTTTAATTGAGACAATAGTTTTTGATATTGCTTCTTTTTGAAGTCGCAAGTTTGTAATTTTTCATCTACACTCCCTGTTGTGTGTTGTGTTTTAACTTCAATAATAAAAAGTGTATTATTGATGATAACATAAATACAGTTATCCGGTACTAATTGTCTGGAAATATGATCTTGCCAATCTACACCACGTTTTTCAAGAAATTTATAAAATTGATGTTTCTTGAACGTCTGTGCTACAATTTCACCTTTGTAGAATACATTAACACCTACAACAGCATAATCTTTTTGTTGTGACAGGAAAGTTGCTAAATCAACCTTACCTTCATAAATTAAACCTGTGATAGTATTACCACCACCAATTCCGCCTTTTATCATATTGCATGTTTTAATTTTGTTTCTGAGTAGTTATGTACAAGTATCTCTTGTAGTTTACCCCGTTTGTTTGGATTGGCATTGACACTACGTGCCGCCCAAACCCGGTCTATAATATATTGCAGATACAAGTCGTCAAAGAACATGTCTTTGCAATCAGAATTACTTAACATAAACTTATATCCTGCCTTTTGCACTTTGTCGCAAAAGTCTTTCAAACGTCGTTGGGCAAGGTCGTTGAATGGTTCTTTTGAATAGTCGTTAAAACTACTCGTATTGCTCAACGGACGGTATGGCGGGTCAAAATAAAATAATGTATTTCCCTTTGCGAAAGGTAATGTCTGTTGGTAATCCCCTGTCAAAATTTCTACATTTTGTAGTAACTCGCTATCTGCATAAACTGAATTCGGGTCACAAATCATCGGTGTTTCATACTTGCCGAAAGGCACATTGAACAAACCCGATTTATTCACGCGGAACAAACCATTAAAACAAGTTCGGTTCAAAAAGAAAAACAGAGTTGTGTTGCGGATAGGGTCTAATGATTTTGTGTTAAACTCATCGCGCATTCGTAAAAAGTACTCTTTTCGTGTTTCTTCTGTGCGAAGGGCATAATACTCATTTTGAATTTCTTTTAATGATTCGACAAGAGCAGACGGAGTGTCTCTCACCACTTTGTAACAAGTTGTGAGGTCTTGGTTAATGTCGTTGATAATGGCTGATTTGATGTTGGAGTGCTGTTGTAGCATATAAAAGAGCATTGCTCCTCCGCCTACGAACGGCTCAATGTAAGTAACATTCTCCCATTGGTCAAAGTCAGCAGGAAGCAGTGTTTCGAGTTGTTCAATGAGTTGAGTCTTCCCGCCCACCCATTTGACAAATGGTTTCGCTTTCATTGTTTTCATATATTATTGAATTTTATACTTTTTCTTTCCAAATATTTGCGTATATCAAATAATTATAGGATTTTGCGGTCGGAATTCCCGGTCAGTCCCTGACGCAAGTCAAATTATCGGGTGTTGTTTTTTATTATATTCCTTCGCTTCCCATTTTCAAGGAGGTTATATACTTACGTTCTCGGACTGCACGCCACGCGGGACTATTCATAATTTCTCCAATAATTCAGTTGTTGTCCATTCCATACGGCTAAACGCAAACCATTTCTTTCCTAAATCCTTGAGCGATGCGCCTATATGATAGACTGTTTCGTCAATGCACAAGAATCTGCCGTGCGAGCGTTCAAATATTTCCACTTCAATCAGTTGGTATTGCGCATAATGTTTTCTCAAATCAAGCGATAACTGCGGAGTGATGTTCTTGGTGTAAACCTTTGCCGTCACGTCTTTTGCACGCTTGTCCAACATCATCAGTACGCTATCATCCACATAGTTGTCAATCAATACTATATAATCTCTTGCTGCACGTATCAAATCGTTAACGAATGTATAAGCATCGAAGATTTGACCATCAAAAAAGATTCCTTCTACAGGTGGCAAAGACGTTCTAACAAAGAAATCAATCTTTTCTTGGTGTTGCGCTAATTACTGTTGTTGTGATACTAACTGGTTTTCTATATTCAGCAAACGTTGATTGAGTGCATAGCCGCGCAACATATAGTCTTTCAAAATTTGATTCGCCCATCTGCGAAATTCTATGCCCTGTGAACTCTTGACTCTATAGCCTACTGACAAAATTACATCCAAACTGTAGTATTCGACTTGATACACCTTGCCGTCAGTGGCAGTTGTCGCAAAAATTGCGACAACCGGATTTTGTGTTTGAGTTGTCGCAAAATTTGCGACAACTGGAGATAATTCCTCTTGCAAGGCGTTGTTGATATGTTTTCCAATGGTTTTAACATCACTATTAAACAGCACCGCCATTTGGTTGCGGTTAATCTATACAGTTTCGTTCTGCACTCTGCCATTCCGTAGAATCACCCACTTCGCTTTCATTATTTAACGCTATTTTTACTATTGTACGGTTGCATTTTTTGCATCTATACCAATTGTTTCCATTTTGGAACCTGTCAGTATTTGCTCGGGTGTTGCAAAATTAAGTCCTTCATAAAACGGATAGGGGGTATGCTTTTTTATTTGTTTGTGCCGGTCGTATCTGTTTGCGACAGCCAGTCGAGGTAGTTATCGGGGGTGATGACGACTGTCTCTTTTACATCATACGCTTCGAGAAACGATTTTGGGAAGCGAGTTTTGACTTTTTTCGGATTCCATTTCATCTCAAACGCAGTCATCTGACCATTGCACTCTTCGATATAATCAATCTCCTGCTGCGACTTCGTGCGCCAAAAATAGGTATTGCAATAATGACCCGTATAATGATTATGCTTCATCCGCTCGGAAATGAAGAAGTTCTCCCACAACGCCCCCATATCATTGCGCATCTCAACAGGGGCAAACTGCTGAATGACCGCATTGCGAACACCATTGTCGTAAAAGTAAATCTTTTTTGATTTCTTTAACTCGTTTCTCATATTCCTACTTAACCCGTTCAGGCGGAATACGATATAGCATTTCTCTAATAAGTCAACATATTTCTCCACCGTCTTGTTATCTGTTCCTACCGTTTGTGCCAATTCGCTGTAAGAAACCTCGCTTCCCACTTGCAGAGCCAACGCAACTAATAGTTTCTCCAACAGCACGGGTCTGCGCACACCTTCCAAGGAGAGCAAGTCTTGGTACATATAACTTCCGGATAAATTCATCAGGATTTCTCGCGAGTTACCTGCTCCTGTAACGACATCCGGATAAGAGCCATAAATCAATCGTGATTCAAAAGTCTGTCTTATACTAATCAAGCCGCCGTCAGCATATATTTCTTGAGTGGAAAGAGGGTACATGTGATATTCGAACTTGCGACCTGTAAGCGGATCGTTCAGTTGTCCCTGAAGCAAGAAAGAGGATGAACCTGTTACTAATAATTGAACATCCTTAAAATGGTCGGTTATGAGTTTCAGTTTTAGACCAACCCCTTGAATACGTTGCGCTTCATCAACCATTACGATGCGTTTTCCTGCAAGTTGCTGCCGCAAGTCTGTGAGGTTGGAATTTTCCAAGAAGGCACGTTGATTAGCATCGTCACAGTAGATAGCAAGAATTTGATTTTTTTCTATTTTCGACTGTAAGTCTAATAGAATCTGTTCAAACAAAGTGGACTTACCTACCTGCCGTGCCCCAACGAGAATAATTGCTTTTCCTTGAAACATATGACTCCTTATCACTTGTTCAAGTTGTCTTTTAATCAGTGCCATAATTGTATTCTTTTTGCGCAGCAAAAGTACCACAAAAGTTTTCTATATACAAATTTTTATACAACTTTTGGGATTATAATCCTAAAAATAGTGCGATTTTATGGATTATGTTCCGCAAAATAGCAATTTTGTTTACGTTTATCACCATAGTGGACGGGATACGCGCATCAACAAACAAGGTGTGATCGAGTTGGCGACGAACGTGGCGGCTGCTTTCTGCTGCTGTACAGAGATCATATTCATAGTTGTAAAGTTCCTTACATACGTCATTGTTACAGTACAAAATCCATATATTTTGCGATTGTAACTATAAAATATGGCATTATTTTGCGATTACAACCGCAAAACTTGGGTTTTTCCGTGCCTTATACAAAAAGAAAAAGCAGCGCCACCATAACACTTGGCACTGCTTTTTTTGCTCAATCAGACTAACTGTTTCCCATCAGAAAAGGCTTTGCCGACTGTTTTGCCCAACTCGATATAAGTATGGTGCACAGGGTCAAAGGTAATGAGGTGCATCTTCTCCATATCGGGTTTGCCGTCTGCGGCAAGGTACTTCTCATCGCACACGATACCGATGATTTCTCCCACGAGATAGCAGCCGTCTTCCGACTCGTCAATCAGTCGCGACACACGACATTCCAACGCCATCGGCAACTCTTTGAAAACAGGAGCATTCACTGTCGGGGCTTTCTCTATCGTCCAGCCGGTACGGTCCAACTTATCAGGCACCTTACGACCGCTGACAATACCTACATAGTCGGAGGCTACCATCGTTTCCGTTGTGGCAAAAGCAACCGTAAACTCGGGATTAACCTTCAGATTGTCTGTTGTGGCATGTGCCCCGAGCGAGATAAAAATCTCGTGCATATCCCACTGACCTCCCCAAGCAGCGTTCATCGCATTGGGTTGACCGTCTTTGTCATACGTACCTATAATCAGTACCGGCTGCGGAAGCAGCCACGAATTGGATTTGAATTGTTTCATCGTTTTCGTTTTATTTATTATTGTTTGCTAAATTGTTTGTCTGTTGTTTTGTCAGCCTAACACCACGTCAAGCACCATCATCAACACAAAACCGAGGGCAAAGCCGATAGTAGACCAGTTGGAGTGTGTCCCTTCCGATGCTTCGGGTATCAACTCCTCCACCACCACGTACAGCATGGCACCCGCCGCAAAAGCCAGCATATAAGGTAAAGCAGGTGTGAGAAAAGCGGCAAGAAGGATGACCAATAGCCCGCCGATGGGTTCTACCGCGCCGCTTAACGAGCCAATCAAAAAAGATTTCCACTTACTATTGCCCGCCGCCCGCATAGGCATAGAGATGATGGCTCCTTCGGGTATGTTCTGAATGGCTATACCGACTGCCAGAGTAACCGCCGAAGTCAGCGAGATGTCGGCAGCACCCTGTTCAGCACCCGCAAAAACGACACCGACCGCCATACCCTCGGGCAGGTTGTGAATCGTAACGGCGAGAGCCAACATAACGGTGCGAGAGAGATGGGAACGCAGTCCTTCGGGCTGATTGGCACCTACATGTAAGTGCGGCGTGAGTTCGTCTATAAGAAGCAGAAAACCTATACCTAAGAGAAAACCCACGGCGGCAGGCAGAACAGACCATGCCCCCCGCACTGCCACCATTTCGATGGAAGGAATAAGCAGCGACCATACCGATGCTGCAACCATCACCCCCGAAGCAAAACCTAAAAGGGCTTTCTGCAACGATGCAGACATCTCTTCCCGCATAAAGAAGACGAATGCCGATCCCAACATCGTCCCCAATAGCGGAATAAGCAGACCGATGGCAATCGAAACTAACATCTTACATTCCGATATGGTTGTTGACTATTTCCAAAATCTCAGTTTCTGCTTGTTGCGTTTGTTTAACGAGTTCAGCGGCTTCGGAGATAATGCTTTCGGCTATTTCTCTGTTTTTCAGTCCGGCGGCATTGATACGCACGTTCATATCTGCCCCCATAACGGCAGTGCGAATAGCCAATATCCCCACACCTGCATCGCTGATGGAAGCAGGATTGCCCTTCTCAGCCATTGAACGAAGTACAGGTATGGCTTTCATTGCGGTCTTCATAGTGCATAGAGGCACTTGCGTGGCATAAAGAGTGGCTGTTTCCATTGCTTCGGCACGGGCTTTCTTCTCTTCAGCAGTGTCTTTCGGCATAGCAAAAACAGCCATAATCTTATTGAAGGCTGCCGTGTCCTCGTCCACCAATGCCAACAGTTCGTTCATAGCTTTCTGTCCTTCTTCGGCAACCACGGAGAACTCTTCCCAACGGTCGTCCCAACCGCGTTTGTGAGCACTCAGATTAGCCACCATTGCACCTAATGCAACGCCCAAAGCGCCTATATAGGCAGATACCGAACCGCCACCGGGGGCTGCCGATTCCGACGCTGTCTCGTTGGCAAACTGTTTGCAAGTCATACGAACAAGATGTTCCTTAATAGCCTGCTCTTTTTCGTCAACCATCATATATTCAATCACTTTCTCTTTCGCATTGAAGGGTTTCAATTCGTCTAACCCCATTGATTTGACGGCAATACGAATAATCTCTTCTTCGCTTATACCCAGACTTCGTTGTTGGCGTGAGAGGTAATAACGTCCTGCATCTAAAAGCGACTTCTTGGGTATTAGTCCCACAATCTCCGCTCCTGTTACGCGCATACCGCGAACCGCAGCAGCACGACTGACCTCCTCAAAGGCTATATGGAGTGGGGTGGCTTCGATATCGGTGATGTTCATACTGACTTGTGCAATGCCGTATTCGTCTATATACCAACCTATTGCCTTACAGCCTTTGAGTGTGCCCGGTTGCCACATCTCCTCGCCGTTGGCATCGCGAAGCACTTTGCCTGTCAGTTTGCCTCCTTCACGCAACTTTCTGCCTTTCTCACGAACATCAAATGCCACAGCCATAGCACGACGAGTGGAAGTGGTGTTGAGATTAAAATTAACGGCAATAAGAAAATTTCGTGCCCCGACATTGGTTGCACCTGCGGTGGCTACACGCTCTGTATATGTGTCAGGTCCGAAATCAGGCTTGCGCTGTGGATCGGTTATCTTGTCTTTCAGTGCCTCATACTCACCTTCGCGGCATACGGCAAGGTTCTTGCGTTCAGGAGTGTAGGCTGCGGCTTCGTAGCAATAGCAGGCAATCTGCAACTCCTCCCACATACGTTTGGCAAGCGTGCGAGCCAACTCTGCACACTCATCCAGAGTGATGTTGGAAATAGGGATAAGCGGACATACGTCGGTGGCACCGCTGCGAGGGTGAGCACCGTGGTGTTGGCGCATATCAATCAGTTCAGCCGCCTTGGCTGCACCCCTAATCGCTGCTTCCATAACTACCTCAGGTGTTCCGACAAAAGAAACGACAGTGCGGTTGGTGGCTTCACCCGGATCAACATCCAATACGCGAACGGTCTCTCCGTTTAACTCCGTGGCTGCAATGGCTGCCACAATCTGATCAATAACCTCTTTGTTTCTGCCTTCTGAAAAATTTGGCACACATTCAATCAACTGTTTCATAGTATTTGATAACTTAAAAATAATTATGCAAGTTGTTTATGTTTCCTGTTTTTGTAGTATCGAATAGACATACCGATAATTGCAAATATTATCATAAACACAGTGCCGTCGCCTATCGGGGTGTTGTTGAGGGTAGGCGGGTCGGGGTATGTGGGTATGTCATCGTCTTCAAAGTCGATGGAACCAATCATTCTTGGTGTAGATGAATACGGCCGTGCTTGCATAGGAGTGGCATTTTCAGCGGCGACGGAAATGTATTTAGAGCCGCTTCCTTGCATAACGGACGTGCTTTGAAAGGGTAGGGTGGGAAGACTGTTGGAAGATTGCCCAAAGGCATATGAAGAAAGAAAAAGAAAGGCAAATATAATCGGAAAAATCAAACTTATTTTTCCCCTGTTAAGATGTTTTTCCACAATGATAAAAAGATATGAAATGGTGTAAGTCTTTGTTTGCGCAAAAGTATGGTAAAAATGGAAATCCATAATAACATAGCCTTATTTTTTCTGTATTTATTAACAACCAATGACGATTATCTTCATATTTTTATGCCTTATAGTTGATTATATCAGTGATGAAGATGTACTTTTGCGTGCAAAATAGAAAAAATATAATAGGCGTTTATTGACGCTTGTTTCATATATTGCTGCTTGGTGTGTGAGTCAATTTTTCTAATATGGATTCTAATCCATTATTGTACTCTAAACAATTGTATCTCAGGGAAAATAAAATTACGGATTTGGTCATTCCTGACGATGTAACAAGCATTGGAAGTTATGCTTTCTCCGGTTGCAGCGGTTTGACAAAGGTGATTATAAATTCAGACGCTATTATTAGTGAGGCTAATCACTTAAAACTCAGTATGAAGTATTTCTTTGGAGAGCAAGTTACTGAATATGTAATTGGTGATGATAAGGCTGCAACGTATGAACTCGTAGTTAAGGATAGAAGTGGCAATATAGTCTGCACTCTTATTTTCAATGCACAAGGTCAGTTGAGTCAGATAACGTTGTGCGATAAAGATACTTTTTCATTACTCGTTTTTTCATCAAGGGCATTCAAAAAATGCCCTTGATGTTAAAATTCTTACTTTTATTTGTATAAGTTAGAAAATTGTTAGTCTTTTGCACGGTATTTATGAAATGTCATTGTTTCGGGTGAATAGGAGCGGACTTATGGACAGATTTTTGTCGTAGTTTGCTTTGTCATATTTATAATCCTGCTGGTTCCGACAGCATAAAAAAGCGGAAACATATCTATTTTCGCGTTTGCGATTTATTTGGATACTCCAGAATGTAGGAAGTTCAATGAGTAACACCGAATAAATAAGTCTGCAAGCGTCCATTGTGTATATATGGGCGTGACTTATCGGTGTTATGGGCATTTCCTACAGCCTTGGAGTAGATAAGGAAACGCTCATATTTTTTATATGAGATATTAAACTAATTATTCTATCTTAAAAACCGATGAGGCGATGGGATATAACTGCCGACTGAAACAATGAGAAAAATTTTTATTCTCGCATCTGCGTTGTTGCTGCTTTAGGAGCATACGCACAGGACATTATTGTTACGCGCGACGCTAATCGCATTGAAGCGAAAATCCTTGAAGTGTCAAGTTCGGAAATCAAGTACAAAGAGTTCAATAACCAAACAGGTCCGACTTTTATGCTTACCAATGCTGAAATCAGCACAATCATTTATCAAAATGGAACAGTCAAGGTGTTTGAACAACCCAAACAACAAACTAACACTTACAATAGTACTGTCTATGGAACTTCTGTAAATTCTGAACCGATGCTTCCGATTACAAGATATGATAAAACATACTATATGGGTGATCAGCGAATGACAGAGGATCAATATCTTGCATTTGTACAAAAAAATTGTACCCAAGCGTATGAGGCTTTCCAAAAGGCAGAGAAACTTAGAAAAACCGGTTGGAATCTCTTTGGTTCCGGTGTTCCTATTCTATCAGTTGGTGCTATTCTTTATGGTGTGGGACTTGGTGTAGGGTCAGATCAAGGAGATCCGGATATTATCTTGGGATGTGGTATCCCGGGTGCTCTTATGATGGGTATTGGTTCAGGCTTGACCGTTGCTTCTATTCCCTGTATCGTGATAGGTTCAATCAGGAAAAATAACTCTCACGATGTGTACAACGCTAATTGCGCTCGTCAAACAGCTCTTGAACTGAATATCAAAACTACAGGCAATGGTGTTGGTCTTGCCCTGAATTTCTAATAATCAATAACATATCAAAAGTATTATGAAGATTAGATTTAAGATATTATTCCAAGTGCTGAGTTTGGTTGCAATGTTTATGTCGTTTTCTGCCTGCAGCGGAATAAATGAGGAATTAGCCATCGCACCAAAGGATATGACAGGTAAAACATTAAAAGTGGATGGCGCTACTATTAAGTTTAGTAGTAATAATTCTGCTACCATTTCTAATTACATAGGAACAGCAAGCCGTGCATCAGTTTCTTATAAACGCACTTCTGAAGTGGCAGCAGATTTGAGTTTCTCATATCATGTGGAAGATAGTAAAAATATGTCAGAACGCAATTATAATCTCAAATTAGAATTTGCGGACGAAAAACAAGGACTTGCTTCCGGGAGTTATACCTATAAACTCACCATACAAAAAGGGACAAAGTATGAACGTAGTGATTCGGGTAGCAAGTCTTTGAAAAACTCTATATTCAATATCAACTGATAAACTAAACGTTCACATTTCAAGTCTGCCTGCCCCCATAAAAAGCAGGCAGACTTTTATTTTCTTCTCTTCATAGATATTAATCTCATTTGACATCTTATTTTTCTTTTGTCCACATTGCTAAAATTCCATACTTTTGCGCGCAGTAATCAATAAAGACAGATATTATGAATCAATTACGAGTGGCACTCATAGGTGCCGGTAATATGGGAGGTGCTCTTGCCCACGGATGGCTCAAAAGCAGACAGGTAGATCTTTCCATAGCCGATAAAAACGAGAATATACTAAACCATTTCTCTACCGAGTATAAAAGCGTAAATACATTTACCGATAATAAGAAAGCAATTGAAAATGCCGATATTATAGTGCTTGCAGTCAAGCCTTGGCTGATGGCAAGCGTTTTGAAAGAAATAGGTTCATCTATAATAATAGAAAGACAAATAGTCGTTTCCGATGCTGCCAACTTTGGTACTGACAGATTGGCAGAAATGCTTAATAATGACGGTCAATATTTTTACGCTATACCTAATATAGCAGCGGAATATAAGCAAAGTCTTACTTTCCTTGCTCACAACAATACTTCTACTGCTCAAAGCATAGATAAAGTAAAGCAACTATATTCCCTTTGTGGCGAAGTAATGGAAGTAAATGAAAACCAAGTTGCTGCAGGTATGATGATGGCTTCTTGCGGTATTGCTTATGTTATGCGTATGGTTAGAGCAATGACCTTAGGCGGGGTAGAGATGGGCTTTTATCCTCAACAAGCACAACAAATAGCACAACAGACAATGCTTGGTGCTGTTACACTTTTACAACAATCCGGATTGCACCCTGAAGCAGCCATCGATAAGGTTACCACACCCGGTGGAGTAACTATCAAAGGACTTAACGAATTAGATAAACAAGGATTTAATAACGCAGTTATTCAATGTCTTAAAGCAGGATTAAAATGAATAGAATAATAGTAAAAATTGGCTCTAACGTACTGACTACCCCAACCGGTAAGATAGATGTAACTCGTATGTCTGCCTTGGTGGATCAGATTGTATGGTTGCGACAACAAGGTAATGAAGTGATACTCGTATCCAGCGGTGCAGGTGCTTGCGGTAGAACTGAACTCAAAGTAGGCAAAGAGTTGGACTCTGTCGGACAAAGACAACTCTTTTGCGCTGTGGGACAAGTTAAACTGATTAACTATTACTACACCCTTTTCCGCGAGTATCATCTTCATATAGGTCAAGTGCTTACTATGAAAGAGAACTTTGAGCACGAAGACCAATACGAAAACCTCAAACGATGTATGGAGGTTATGCTGGATAATGACATCATTCCTATTGTCAACGAGAATGATACGGTATGCCTTACCGAACTGATGTTCACCGATAATGATGAATTGTCTGGATTGGTGGCAAAGATGTTGAATGCTCAATCTCTCATTCTCCTTAGCAACATTGACGGTCTGTATAACGGCAATCCTGCCGATCCTAATAGTAAAGTTATAAGACAAGTAGATATAGATAACGACCTTAGCCGATATATACAATCCACCAAGAGCAGTGCAGGCAGAGGAGGTATGCAGTCTAAATACCATACTGCCACCGCTATCGCTCAATCAGGTATAAGAGTCATCATCGCAAACGGTAAAAAAGACAATATATTGTGTGATATTTTCCAACATCCGCAAGACTCTGTTTTCACCGAATTCCTTCCACGATAATGGCTAAACAGGAGCGAATACTCTATAAGAAGCAAAAGATAGGCTGTTTACTTGCCATTCTTTTGCTTCTTCTTTTGCGTTTAATCATATATTTTCACCCTTCGTCGGAAACTCCTGTATTTACCAAAGAAGATTCATTATCGGTTAATATCCACGGCCATTCCGACACAATTATTCTTCGTCCCTTTGATCCTAATACCGCCGATAGTTTAACCCTACTGCATTTTGGCTTGAAGCCCTATGTGGTTCGCAATATACTTAATTATCGGGCAAAAAAAGGACGTTTTAGAACGCCTGAACAATTTGGTAACTTATATGGATTGTCAGATAGTGCTTATATGGCTATTAAACCTTATATAGTTATTGACACGATGCCCTTTTTCCTTCAAAGGCAAGAAAAACTGATGCGTGACAGCCTGCGACGCGATAGCATACGTATTGTATACCAAATGAGAAGAGATAGTCTTCTCCTTCGCCGTCAACAACAGTACGACAGCCTGTGTAAAGCCAACAACTATCATATAAAGAAAGATACCGTTATCGAACTGAATACAGCTGACACGTTCACCTTACAGTATATAAAAGGCATTGGTTCAGTTACAGCAAACAGAATAGTTAAGTATAGAGAAGATTTAGGCGGTTTTTATAACGTGGAACAATTACGCGAAATTGATAATACTCCACTTATTGTATGGGATTCTATTATACTGCATTTCTATGTTGACACGTCATTAATCAAAAAAATTAACGTTCAGACGGCTTCTATCAAACGTTTGAGAAAGCATCCTTATATCAATTCATTTGACAAGGCTAAGCAAATATATGAAACAAGGCGCGAGCATATTTACCTGAAAGGTAAAGACGATATATGTCCGCAAATCCTTTCTGACGAGGAGTACAAGAAACTTTCACCGTATTTGGATTTTACTCTCCCTCCAAAATAATTTTCCTATCTCCTTCGGGAAGCAATTCAATTGTTATGGTTGCTATTTTGGGCGGTAAAATACTCTCTATTATTTCAGGCCATTCAATAAAGCAGTATTGACCTGAATAGATATATTCTTCCGCTCCTAAGTCAATAGCCTCAATTATGTTCTTCAGACGATAACAATCGAAATGATATATGGTGTGAGCATCATTACCGATGATGTTTTTATTATCTGTGGTGGGTAAGTCATATACATTGACAATAGCGAATGTAGGACTGTTAACTGCATCAGTAACCCCCAATTCTTTGCATATAGACTTGATAAGCGTTGTCTTGCCTTTGCCCATTCCTCCATATAAAGCAATTACACGTTGTTCGCCGACACGCGTCATTATATCGTTAAAAGAAACTATATTTCCATCCTCATTGAGAAGACAATAGTCTTCATTTTCCTGCTTTTTTAACGTGTAAGATACCATAGTGCTTAAAAATATTTAATTCTCAAAGGGATATTTGTTGGCTAAAATGCTCGTAAAGTCTTGACCCTAAACTCTTTCCGACTACTTTCTCCCATTCCTCCCGACTTGCTGATTTAGCGCGCTTAACAGAATGGAAATAATTCAGTATTTTTTGCTTTGTTATCTCTCCAACTCCTTGAATATCATCTAATTCGCTCTTCGTTTGGGTCTTGCTTCGTTTGTTTTTATGGTATGAAATGGCAAATCGGTGAACTTCGTCTTGTATCTCTACCAAAAATCGGAACAGTTCATCTGTTACTTTCAAACCTATCTCTTGTATAGGCTCCCCATATAACAGTACGTTAGTTCTATGTTTGTCATCCTTTTTCAATCCGGCGACAGGAATACTTAAGCCTAACTGATGATGTAACACTTCTTTTATTGCGTTCATCTGTCCTTCTCCTCCATCGGCAATGATAAGATTGGGTAAAACCTTGTTTTCCTCAATATATTTTGAGTAGTGTCGCTTTACTATCTCTCGCATACTTGCATAGTCGTCTGGCCCCTCAACCGACTTAATTTGATATTTTCTGTAGTCAGCCTTGCTCTTTTTTCCTTTTCTAAATACAACGCAACCAGCCACTGCGTCGCTTCCCTGTATGTTGGAATTATCAAAACTTTCGATTAAAACTGGAGTTTCTGGCAATCCTAATAGGTCTTTCAGTTTAGTTAGAATCCTCATTGACCTTTGTTCCGGATTCAGTTTGTCGCTTTGTTTGAGGCAGTCGTCTTTGTATTGCTGAACATTATGCATAGCCAGTGCCAGCAACTGTTTCTTCTCGCGACTTGTGGCGATGTTTATATGTATGTTTTCTTCGGTATAATCGGGAATAAACGGAACAATTATTTCTTTGTTTTCGCTGTTTATTTCGTTTCTAAGATATGCTATCGCTTGTGCTAATATCTCTTCTTTCGTTTCTTCATCCTGTCGCATAAAGGTTACCGTCTGACCTTTTACTATTGAACCATTATGAATACTTAGCACCGAAACGTATATCTGATTTCCTTCTTCTGTGTAGCCATAAACATCGAAGTCGTTTTTTGTGTCATTTACAATAATCGTTTTGCTACAGAATTTCTCGATTAAATCTATCTTTTCTTTTATTTCTTGTGCCTTCTCAAACCTCATTTTTTCAGATTCTGTGATCATTTCTTCTCTCAGTTGTCTGACCAGTATATGGGCATCACCTCGGATTATTTTTTTCGATTGATCTATATATTCATCATACTTGGCTTTTGTTATTTTCTGTTCACATATTCCGCAGCAAGTTCCCAAATGATATTTAAGGCATACTTTGTATTTTTGCTTGTCAATGTTTTGTTGCTGTATGGGAGTGTTGCAAGTTCGTAATGGAAAAAGTTTGTGAATTATTTCTAATACTAAATCTACTGTATTGCCATAACTATAAGGGCCATAGTACGTACCTGCGTTCTTTATTCTTTTTCTTGTTTTGAATATGCGTGGGTATTCTTCCTTGGTTATGCATATACTTGGATATGATTTGCCGTCTTTAAGAAGTATATTGTAATGAGGTTGATACTGCTTAATAAGATTGTTTTCCAATAGAAACGCGTCCTGCTCGTTTGGAACAACAATGTATTTTATATCACTTATGTTCTTAACGAGTTGCCGCGTTTTGTTCCATTCGTGTTCCTTCTGAAAGTAACTATTAACCCTTCTATGCAGGTCTTTTGCTTTTCCTACATAGATTATCTCACCATCACTATTGAAGTATTGATATACCCCCGGCTCGTGAGGAATACGGTTGAGAATTGAAATAAGATGTTCGTTGTTCGTATTCAATTTCAGAAACTGACTAAACTCGTTATTTCTATGTCTTTGTCAATAATATCTCTTCCTTTTAAGTCGTTTAATTCAATTAGAAAATTTACATATATCTTCTTTACACCGATTGATTTCACCAATTTTATTGCTGCTTCTATCGTTCCTCCTGTTGCTAACAAGTCATCGTGAATTAGGACAATATCGTTTTCCGTCAATGCATCCTTGTGAATCTGAATACTGTCTGTGCCATATTCTTTGCTGTATTCTATACTTATCACATCGGCAGGGAGTTTCCCCGGCTTGCGTATTGGCACAAAACCCGCATTCAGTTCCATCGCAACGGCAGGCGCGATAATAAACCCGCGGCTCTCTAAACCTATAACTTGTGTTATCCCCTTATCTTTGTATAGTCTTACAACGCTTTCCTTTGCCCATTTCAGACATTCGGGATTTTTGAGTGATGTCGTAATGTCCTTAAACTGTATCCCCTCTTTTGGAAAGTCAGGAATGTTTCTGATAGATGCCTTAAATTCTTCCTTGTTCATAGTATGTGTTTTTATAAATGTTTCACGTGGAACAATTACCTGCCCATTAAGACCAATAGTACGCTTATGTCGTTTGGGCTGACACCCGGAATACGGCTTGCTTCGGCTATCGATGCGGGCTTAATGGCGGATAGTTTTTGTCTCGCTTCGGTGCTGAGTGATTGAATAGTGTTATAATCAATATCGCTTTTTAGTTTAACCTGCTCCAATCTGTGTAGTTTGTCTGCTGCCTGTTTCTCTCTGTTTATGTAGCCGGCATACTTAACCTCTATCTCAACTTCTTCTATTATCTCTTCTTGGATAGCGGATGTCTCGTCGGAAATGAGATTGTTTATCTGTGGAGTCAATGACAGTAAATCAACTATGTTTATTTCTGGGCGAGTCAGAAGGTCGTGAATGTGAGCGGTTTTGGTAATCGTCGACGACTGCTTACTTTGAAGAATAGGATTGGCTGTGTCGGGACTAATAGTGAGAGTATGTAATAGGTTGATGATTGTCTCGATTTTCGTTAGTTTATTATTATAGACTTTATACCTGTCTTCGTTTGCCAAGCCTATTTGGTAGCCTTTTTCGGTCAGTCTTCTGTCGGCATTATCTTGGCGAAGCAGAATACGGTATTCAGCACGAGAAGTGAACATTCGATAAGGCTCGTCCACTCCTTTAGTTACCAAATCGTCAATCAATACGCCTATATAACTCTCGTCGCGCGATAGAGTAAACTTTTCCAAACTGTTGATTTTTCTATGTGCGTTTATGCCCGCAATCAGACCTTGACCGGCAGCCTCCTCATATCCGGTGGTACCATTGATCTGTCCGGCAAAAAAAAGACCGCTTATTAGTTTGGTTTCTAACGAATGGTGTAGTTGGGTGGGGTCGAAGTAGTCATATTCGATGGCATATCCCGGACGATAGAGAACCACATTCTCCAGTCCTTTGATTGTTCTTAATGCTTCCCACTGCACTTGCCATGGCATACTGGACGAAAAGCCGTTGATGTAGTATTCATTGCTGTTCTCGCCTTCGGGTTCAAGAAAAATTTGGTGTGCCTCTTTGTCTGCAAATGTTACTATCTTCGTTTCTATACTCGGACAATAACGCGGACCTATACTCTGAATCTGCCCGTTGTATAGAGGTGATTCGGTCAAGTGGTCTTTAAGAATAGAGTGGGTTAGAGAATTGGTATATGTTATCCAACAACTTTGTTGTTGCAAGACGCGGTGGACGGAAGGAAGGAATGAGAATTTTCTATTGGTGTTCTCACCTTGTTGTTCTGTCAGTTTGCTGAAATCAATACTTCGCTTATCTACTCGTGCCGGAGTACCTGTTTTCATACGCCCTGCCCGAAAACCTAAATTGACAAGTTGCTCTGTTATATTCAGCGATGATGACTCGCTTATCCTTCCTCCTCGTATCTGTACTTCACCAAAATGCATATTGCCGTTGAGGAATGTGCCTGCGGTCAGTATAACCGCTTTGGCGTTAAACTCAACTCCTAATCCGGTTTTAACACCACATATCCGGTTGCTTTTTATGATTAGCGATGAAACTGTGTCTTGCCATATATAGAGGTTGGAAATGGAGTTTAATACGCTAATCCATTCGGTGATATATTTCTTTCGATCACTTTGACATCGTGGACTCCACATTGCCGGTCCCTTACTCTGGTTAAGCATTCTGAACTGAATTGCAGACTTGTCTGCCACTATGCCCATTTGTCCGCCGAGTGCGTCTATTTCTCTTACTATCTGCCCCTTTGCTATTCCGCCAATGGCAGGATTGCAACTCATCTGGGCTATAGTATTCATATCCTGTGTTATCAATAGTGTCTTACTGCCCGATATGGCAGCAGCCGAAGCAGCCTCGCAACCGGCATGACCGGCACCTACCACTATTATGTCGTAATCGAATTTGAGTTCTGCCATTATATAAGAAAGCGTCTTTTGCGCTTATATTGGTTTGAATAAGAATGTGAGTAAGAATAGGAATCGATGGTTCTCAATGGTGGATAGAAAGCATTTTCTATATGCTCTAATCTGTTAATTCCTAAGGTAGAAGAGTCAACCAATATGCTTATTATATCAAAGCGAACATTGCCATCTATTCTATGCTGTTTGATATATACACCTGCCGCCTTACATACATTGGTTTCCTTTTCTTTATCAACGTATTCTTCGGGAAGTTTGTCCCCAAACGTTGTTGTACGAGTCTTAACTTCCACAAAGATAACCGTATCATCTTCTTGGGCAATTATATCAACCTCCAAATGACCAATGTGCCAGTTTCGCTCTAAAATGCGGTAACCTTTTTGCGTAAGCAAATTGGCTGCAACATCCTCCCCCCACTTGCCTATGTCGTTATGGATAGCCATTTGTTAATCAGTGATATATAGCGTTTATAAGGACCACTCGAATCCGTCTTTCTTATCTTTTATGGTAAAGCCCATTTGCGTCAAGGCATTTCGTATCTCATCACTGGTTGCCCAATCCTTGTTCTGTTTGGCTCTTTGACGAATTGTTAGCAACAGATTGACCGCACCCTTATAAGCATTGTTATTGCTTGTAGAACCTGCAGTATCGTCCATTATTAAACCGAGAATATCCACCACAAAGGTTTTCCAAGTTGATTGAAGTTTGTCTAAGTCTTCCGATGAAATCGTTGCTTTACCATCGTAAATAGTATTGATGGCTTTGGCAGACTCAAATAGATTGGATATGACTATGGGGGTGTTAAGGTCATCGTCCATAGCCTCATTGCACTTTTCTTTAAGGTCGAAAAGTTCGATATTTGTTTTCTCCGCAGGTTTTAGTGTCATTAAGCGGCTGTATGCTTCCTTGAGTCTTGAAAGCCCTTTTTCTGCTGCTTCTAATGCTTCACTGGAGAAGTCCACTGTCGAGCGATAGTGAGCCATCAGTATGAAGAACCTGATGGTCATAGGCGAAAAGGGCTTTGACAAAAGTTCGTGTTCACCGTTAAAAAACTGTTGCAAGGTGATAAAATTATTATAACTCTTACCCATCTTTTTGCCGGCAATGGTTATCATATTATTGTGCATCCAATACTTAACTGTCTGATGTCCCAATGCGGCGCAACTCTGTGCTATTTCCGCTTCGTGGTGAGGGAACATAAGATCCATTCCGCCGCCGTGAATATCAAACTGTTCGCCCAAGTACTTGCAGCCCATAGCAGAGCACTCCATATGCCATCCGGGAAAGCCTTCAGACCACGGACTATGCCAATGCATAATATGTTCTGGTGCGGCTTTCTTCCATAAAGCGAAATCGTAACTGTGTTTTTTCTCGTTTTGTCCGTCTAATTCGCGTGTATCCGTAACAATATCATTGAGGTTTCTGCCACTCAATATACCGTAATGAAAATCCTTGGCGTATTTTTCTACGTCCATATAGACGCTGCCATCGCTGATGTAGGCATAGCCTTGATCCAAAATTTTTTGTATAAAATCTATTTGCTCCATTATATGTCCGCTCGCGTGTGGCTCAATGGATGGGGGAAGAACATTGAGTGCTTCCATATCGTGGTGATAGCGATTGGTATAGTATTGAACAACTTCCATTGGTTCCAACTGCTCAATGCGTGCTTTTTTGGCTATTTTATCTTCTCCTTCGTCTGCATCGTGCTCAAGGTGTCCCACATCGGTTATGTTGCGCACATACCTAACTTTATATCCAAGATATTGTAGGTAGCGGTAAAGAATATCAAAAGTTATTGCCGGTCGAGCGTGCCCCAGATGAGCATCACCATAAACAGTGGGACCGCATACATAAATACCCACATAACCTTCGTGAATAGGACGAAAATACTCTTTTTGACGAGTTAAGGTGTTATAAATCTGTAACATATTGTAATATTTTTTAATTCTCCTTAGTATATAATCCCATCTCCGTTGCTTTTTGCAGCATATATGCTTTTGCAGGTTCGTATTCGTTAGGTATGATACCGTCTAAAATAGCGTCTTTAACGGCACTTTTCAGCATACCGACCTCGCTGCAAGGTTGTATGTTAAGCAGGGACATTATCTCATCGCCTTTTATAGGTGGTTGAAAGTTTCTTATTCTGTCTTTTTCTTCCAACTCTACCATTTTCTGTTTAACTATCTCATAGTTGTGATGGAAGCGTTCCACTTTCTCGTTGTTTCTTGATGTAATGTCTGCATTACATAGTATCATCAGGTCGTCAATGTCGTCGCCTGCTTCAAAGAGCAATCGTCTGACAGCAGAGTCGGTTACCTCTTCTTCTATCAAGTGAATAGGACGCATGTGGAGATCAACCATTTTGATTACATAGGTCATTTTTTCATTTTGAGGCAGTTTCATATTCTTGAAAATGCGCGGTATCATCTTGGCTCCTATGTAGTTATGATTGTAGAATGTCCAACCCGATTTAGGATCCCACGCTTTGGAACGGGGTTTGCCTATATCGTGTAGGAGTGCAGCCCATCGCAGCCAAAGATTGTCGGATTGAGCAGCAACATTATCCAATACTTGCATAGTATGCAGGAATATGTCTTTATGCCCTTTGCCTTCTTTGGTTTCAATGCCTTTTAGAGTGGCTAATTCCGGGAATATGTATGGCAGTAAGCCGGAGTTGTCAATCAGTTTCCATCCTACCGACGGGCGACGAGACAGCATTATCTTGTTCAGCTCGTCTGCTATTCTCTCTTTGGTGATTATGGTTATTCTCTCTTTATTGCGAGCAATAGCATCGAAGGTGGAACGGTCTATGTAAAAACCTAATTGTGTGGCAAACCTTATGGCTCTCATCATTCTCAATGGGTCATCAGAGAAGGTGATGTCTGGGTCAAGAGGTGTTCTGATTATCATTTCGCGAATATCGCTTATTCCTCCAAACGGATCCAATAATTCACCATAGGTGTTTTCGTTAAGGCTGATAGCCAAGGCGTTGATGGTGAAATCGCGTCTGTTTTGATCGTCTTTGAGCGTACCGTCTTCAACTATGGGGTTTCGGCTGTCGTGTCTATAACTTTCTTTTCTTGCACCTACGAATTCCAGTTCAATCTCTCTGTTTTTTACTTGTGCAGTGCCGTAGGTATGGAATACCGACAAGTGAGAGTATTTGCCTAATCTACGAGCCACCGCTTCTGCCAATTTAATGCCGCTACCTACCACAACGATATCAATATCTTTGCTTTGCCTTTTCAGAATAAGGTCTCTAACCCATCCTCCGATAACGTAACATTCCATTCCCAACAAATCGGCTTCATGACCTATTGTATGGAGTATAGGCAGGTCTATGTCTTTGTACTCGTATAGCATATTATGGTAGTAATAAGCAGTCAAAAAGGAGCGCAAAAGTAAGGGCTTTTTTTGTTTTCGGCAAAAATGTTTGTATGTTTATTGATTATTACATACTTTTGCGCGCTTGAAAGATTAAGTGTTACAAACCGAATTTCTAATGCGTTTTCGCGATATAATAGGTCAAGAAGGTGTTAAGCGTCAGTTACGATTGTCTGTTAATGAGGGGCGTGTGCCTCATGCACAGTTGTTTGCAGGCAGACAAGGGGTAGGTAAGTTGCTGCTTGCGTTGGCGTATGCGCAATACTTGAATTGTCCTAATCGTACCGAAGACGATTCTTGCGGAGTTTGCCCTAACTGTTTGCAGATGGAGAAACTGCAGTATCCTGACCTTCATTTTGTATTCCCCATTGTTAAGACTGATTCTTCAGATGTGTGTGATGATTTTCTATCACTGTTCCGGCAGATGGTGACAGAGAGTCATTATTTTTCTATGGACGACTGGAACAGGGCTATGGGGGTGGAGAACAAACAATCGATAATATACGAAAAAGAGAGTGCTGAGATTTTACGAAAATTGTCGTTCAAACCGTTTGGAAACGGATATAAGATAATGATTATTTGGCAGCCGGAAAGAATGAACGTTACCTGTGCCAACAAGATACTGAAGATTCTCGAAGAACCTCCTCAAAAGACTCTGTTCCTTTTTGTGAGTGAGAATCCTGAGCAGTTGCTTCCCACTATTATCAGTCGTCTTCAACTCATACGTATTCCTCTTCTTTCGGAAGAGGAGATAGAGAGTGCCGTTTATGAAAAAGTGAATGACCCCTTAAAAGCGAAGGATATAGCACGGCTTTCACAAGGCAGTTACTTGAGAGCTTTGAAGATGTTGGAGCAGAGCGACCAAGCCGCTATGTTTATGGACGATTTTATTGCGTTAATGCGTAATGCTTGGTCGATTGCTTACAATAAGGATTATGTTGCTTTGCAGCGTATGAAGAAGTGGAGCGAGAAAATGGCTGATTCGAAGGAGATGGGGCGTGAGAGGCAAAAGGCTTTTTTGCAGTTTGTTCAACGGCAGATCAGAGAAAATTTTATTTATAATTTCGGCAGCGAGGACATTACTTATCTCACTGTAAAGGAAAAGGCTTTTAGCGTGAGATTTGCTCCGTTTATAACAGATAGAAATGTAGAGTTGATAATGTCGGAATTGTCAAAGGCGGAGAGACAAATCAGCCAAAACGGAAATGCAAAGATTATATTTTTTGATATGTGTTTGCAGATGATTGTGTTTATGAAGAAATGAGATTGATAAATTGAGGAAAGAATATGAACAATCGATTTACGTTAAATAAGAATGCTTGTCAGTTCTCGTCCAAATCGTGTTTTCGCAATTCGGCACACATGTTGCCGGTAACCGATTATCTGAACGACTTGCCGGAGAATATACGAGAAACTGATATTGTGGAGGTTCAGTTCAAGAATACAAGAAAAGGTTATTTCCATAATGTGGATAAACTGCCGTTGGAGAAGGGTAAGTTGGTTATTGTGGAAGCCAATCCGGGGTATGACTTAGGTGAAGTGGTATTGACAGGCAGGTTGGTGCTTAATCAGATTAAGAAGAATCGTATAGACTTGAATCGTTATGAGATACGTGCTGTAAAACGATTTGCTACCGATGATGATTTACAAGTAGCCAAGGATGCTCATAACCGTGAACACGAAACGATGATTAAGGCGCGTCAATTCGCCAAGATGTTAGGTTTGGAAATGAAGATAGGCGATGTGGAGTTTCAGGGTGACGGAACGAAGGCTATTTTCTATTATATTGCCGATGGACGTGTCGATTTTCGTCAGTTGATAAAGGTCTATGCCGAGAATTTCCATATACGTATTGAGATGAAGCAGATAGGTGCTCGGCAGGAGGCAGGTAGAATTGGTGGTACGGGACCTTGCGGGCGCGAGTTATGTTGCTCAACATGGATGACCAATTTTACTTCAGTCGGCACAGGTGCGGCAAGACTGCAGAATTTATCGCCTAATCCACAGAAATTAGCCGGTCAGTGCGCTAAACTGAAATGCTGTCTTAATTATGAAATATCATTGTACGAAGAGGCACGGAAACGAGGGTATTCATTAGGAAGCAACGGCACACAAGAAAAGACGGAGGAAGTTGATTTAGGTTATCAGAATGTGGTCGGTCAAGATGATTTCAGCCGTTTTGATAAGCAGGCGAAGAATAATCAGCACCGTGACCGTAATGGTCGAAATGACTCGCGGCGAGGCGATATGAACAGAAAACCTTTTAGAAAAAATGACAATAAAACGAAAAATACTGCTCCTTCTGCTGAATAGTTTGTTCTTGTTGTCTTGTACTGACAAGGTGGTTTATTCTGATTTTACAAACATAGACCCTGTCGGTTGGGACAAAGATGAACCAATTTTGTTTTCGTTTCCAATACCTGATACAATCAACTCATACGATATACTCTTTCATCTCCGTCACCAAGATAACTATCCATATCAAAATATGTGGTTGTTTGTAACGACCAAGGAGGCTTCTTTTGCCGCACAAACAGATACTATTGAGATTTTCTTGGCAGATGAGAGAGGTAGGTGGTTAGGTGATGGCAGGAATGGCCATATACGAATGCCGGTGCAGTATGAGCATAATTATCATTTTACTGATACAGGGACTTATATGATTAGTGTAAGACAGGGGATGAGGAGTGAGCAACTCAGAGGCGTGACTCAATTAGGAGTTGAATTGACAAGAACAGATAAGTAATTTATATATGGGTAAGAATAAACAGAAAAAGTTCGATGAAATGAAAGATTTCTCCAATGTCTTTCAGTGCGGTTTTCGTGATGTTCAATCAGGTAGCGACATTACGAAGATGGCAGGACATTGGAACGAACTATATTTCCATAATGATAATCCTATAACGCTTGAATTGGGTTGTGGTCACGGCGAATATACTGTTGGTTTGGCACAACGTAATCCGAGTAGAAACTATATCGGAATAGACATAAAAGGTTCGCGTATGTGGGTTGGAGCCAAAGAGGCATTGCAAACCGGGTTGAATAATGTGGCCTTCTTACGTACTCAGATTGAGTTGCTGCCTAATTTCTTTTCTACTGATGAAATCGATGAAATATGGATTACTTTCCCAGACCCGCAGATGAAGAAAGCGACCAAGCGACTTACTTCTACTTATTTTATGCAGCGGTATATGAAGGTTATGCGAAATCAAGGTGTAATCAATCTTAAAACCGATAGCCCTTTCCTTTATACATATACCAAAGCGATGCTTGAAACGAATCATTTGACGTTTACGGCAGATACTGATGACTTATATGCCAAAGGGGATGAGGAATGGCTTGATGCCGGGGGATTGCAAACCTATTATGAACGTCAATGGTTAGACAGAGGCTTTACAATCAAATATCTTCGCTGGCTTTTACCATCAAAAACAGATTGGCAAGAACCTGATATAGAAATAGAAAAAGACACATATCGTTCTTATAATCGAACATATAGTCAATCCAATAAACCTGCAATAAAGGATTAAAATCAACGTTAATATGGACAATTTTCAACTCCCCGAAAATGCCGGTCGTCCTTTGAAACCCGGCGAGAAGTATGAGCCTATACTCAAGAGTGAAGATAAGTTTGCCGAAGTAACTCCTTATAGTGTCAGTATGGGAGTATTGATGGCTGTTATTTTTTCTGCCGCTGCGGCATATCTTGGTCTGAAAGTGGGACAAGTGTTTGAAGCAGCCATCCCTATTGCCATTATAGCCGTCGGACTTTCGTCTGCTATGCGTCGTAAGAACGCTCTTGGTGAGAATGTGATTATTCAGTCTATCGGTTCAGCATCAGGTGTGGTAGTGGCAGGTGCTATTTTTACCTTGCCTGCTCTGTATATTCTTCAAGCCAAATATCCCGATATAACCGTCAATTTTATGCAAGTCTTTATGTCGTCTTTGTTAGGCGGTTGTTTGGGCATATTGTTTTTGATTCCGTTTAGGAAATTCTTTGTTCAAGAGAAACACGGAGAGTACCCATTCCCTGAAGCGACAGCCACTACCCAGGTGCTTGTATCCGGAGAGCAGGGTGGCAGTCAAGCCAAACCTCTTATAGGTGCAGCGTTGGTAGGCGGATTATACGATTTTGTTGTTTCCACCTTTGGCTTCTGGACCGAGAGTTTGTCAACGCGTATGACTGTTTGGGGTGAGCAGTTGGCACTGAAATACAAGACAGTGATGTCAGTTAATACGAGTGCCGCAGTTTTGGGATTAGGTTATATTATCGGTCTTAAATATGCAGCCATTATATGTTGCGGTTCGTTGTTTACTTGGTGGGTTATACTTCCTCTTTTGGGAGCGACCGGATTAGGTGATTTAGACCCGCAATTGCTTTATACTCAATATGGCAGAAACATCGGTATCGGTGCCATTGCGATGGCGGGTTTGATAGGTATTATAAAGAACAGAGGAGTCATCGGCGGTGCGTTTGGTTTGGTAAAGAAAGAGTTTGGCAGTAAAGGCAAGGCAGTTGCCAAAGGAGTACTTCGCACGGAGAGAGATATAAGTATGAAGTTCTTGGCGATAGCCGTTGTGGCTGCTCTTATTATTGTGTTGCTTTTCTTCTGGTTGGGCGTTCTTCATAATTTTGTTCAAGCGTTAGTGGCTTGGGTGGTGGTTACTGTTATTGCCTTTTTGTTTACCACTGTGGCAGCCAATGCTATTGCTATTGTGGGCAGTAATCCTGTCAGCGGAATGACTTTGATGACGCTCATTATTGCTTCTGTTGTGTTTGTAGCAGTTGGAATGAAAGGCTCAAGCGGTATGGTGGCTGCTATGATTATTGGCGGTGTGGTATGTACTGCGTTGTCTATGGCAGGCGGATTTATTACAGATTTGAAGATAGGTTATTGGATAGGTACCACTCCTCAAAAACAGGAAACTTGGAAGTTTCTCGGCACTTTGGTCAGTGCGGCTACCGTAGGCGGAGTGATGATGATACTGAATAAGACCTATGGTTTTGTAGGCGAAAACGCTTTGGTGGCACCGCAAGCCAACGCTATGGCTGCGGTAATTGAGCCTTTGATGTCGGGTCAAGGTGCTCCGTGGATGTTGTATTTTGCGGGTGCCGTGTTGGCTTTGATTCTTAATTTTGTCAATGTGCCGGTTTTGCCTTTTGCATTAGGAATGTTTATTCCGTTGCACCTTAATATGCCTCTTTTGATAGGTGGTACGGTATCGTATTTCGTAAGTCGTAAGAAAGAAAATGAAGGAGAGAGGGCAGAAGAGTTGGCACAAAAACGAAATGAAAAAGGTACGCTTATAGCCAGCGGTTTCATAGCCGGTGGTGCTTTGATGGGTGTGATAAGTGCTATCATTAAGTTCTGCGGAGCCGATTGGTATCTTGCCTACTGGGCTGATTCACCTTATGCAAAGATTCTTGGAATAATAATGTATTGCTTGTTGATAACATATTTTGTAGTAGCAAGCAAACGAATAAAATAACAACAAAATAAATAATACAATTATGGTAAGTTACAAAGAACTTGGTCTGGTTAATACCAGAGATATGTTTGCCAAGGCAATCAAAGGCGGATATGCTATTCCTGCCTTCAATTTCAATAACATGGAGCAACTCCAAGCAATTGTAAAGGCTGCGGCTGAAACTCATTCACCTGTTATTTTGCAGGTAAGTAAAGGTGCACGAAACTATGCTAATCAAACCCTTTTGCGTTATATGGCTCAAGGTGCTGTTGAGTATGCAAAAGAGTTAGGTTGGGAGAACCCTCAGATTTGTTTGCATTTGGACCACGGTGATAGTTTTGAATTGTGCAAATCGTGTGTTGATTTCGGTTTTTCCAGCGTTATGATTGACGGTTCGGCTCTGCCTTATGAGGAGAATATAGCCTTGTCAAAGAAGGTTGCCGACTATGCTCATCAGTATGATGTTAGCGTTGAGGCTGAATTAGGCGTTTTGGCAGGTGTTGAAGACGAGGTGCAAGCCGAAGAAAGCCACTACACACGTCCCGAAGAGGTTATAGACTTCTCCAAACGTACCGGTTGCGACTCGCTCGCTATTTCTATCGGAACGAGCCATGGTGCTTATAAATTCAAACCCGAACAATGCACACGTGACCCCAAGACAGGTCGTCTGGTGCCTCCTCCACTGGCATTTGATGTATTGGATGCTATTATGGAACAACTACCCGGCTTCCCCATTGTGCTTCACGGCTCATCATCAGTTCCGCAAGAATATGTTGATATGATCAATATGTACGGCGGTAAATTGCCCGATGCAGTAGGAATTCCCGAGGAGCAACTACGTAAGGCTTCCAAGTCGGCTGTATGTAAGATCAATATAGACAGCGATAGTCGTCTTGCCTTCACCGCTGCAGTACGTAAGGTCTTTGCAGAAAAACCGGGTGAGTTCGATCCTCGTAAGTACTGCGGTCCCGCTCGCGACTTGATGACAGAACTGTACAAACATAAGATCATCAATGTACTTGGTTCTAACGACAAGGCATAAATGACATATTAAGTTAGCAAAATAATAGTTAATTTGCAGCAAACATAATAATTGTCTTATTTTTGCGGCTGATTACTAACAAACAATAATACACAAACATTAAAATCAATAATACTATGACAAAAGTAGGTATTAACGGCTTTGGCCGTATTGGTCGCTTCGTTTTTCGCGCAGCACAAAATCGTCAGGACATTGAGATAGTAGGTATTAACGACCTTTGCCCTGCAACTTATTTGGCTTATATGCTTAAGTATGACACTATGCACGGTCAGTTTGACGGCACTATTGAAGCCGAGGATTTTCTCGATGAAAACGGCAATCCTCACGGTGGTAAACTGATTGTTAACGGCAAGAGTATTCGCGTTACAGCCGAGAAGAATCCAGCTGATTTGAAGTGGAATGAGGTTGGAGCAGAATATGTTGTTGAATCAACCGGTTTGTTCCTCACCAAGGAGAAGGCTCAGGCTCATATCCAAGCAGGTGCTAAATACGTTGTTATGTCGGCTCCTTCCAAAGACGACACTCCTATGTTCGTTTGCGGCGTAAATGAGAACACCTATGTAGCAGGAACTCAATTTGTTTCCAATGCTTCTTGCACCACCAACTGCTTGGCTCCTATCGCCAAGGTTTTGAATGACAAATGGGGTATTGCCGATGGTTTGATGACCACTGTTCACTCCACAACTGCTACTCAAAAGACTGTTGACGGTCCGAGTCTGAAAGACTGGCGTGGCGGTCGTGCCGCTTCCGGTAATATCATCCCTTCTTCTACCGGTGCTGCTAAGGCTGTAGGTAAAGTTATTCCTGAATTGAACGGCAAATTGACAGGTATGTCATTCCGTGTTCCCACTCTGGATGTATCTGTTGTTGACCTTACCGTTAACCTGAAAACGCCTGCTAAATACAGTGAGATTTGCGCTGCAATGAAAGAAGCAAGCGAAGGCGAGTTGAAGGGTATTCTCGGTTATACAGAAGACGCTGTTGTATCAAGCGATTTCTTGGGCTGCACGCTCACTTCTATCTTCGATGCAAAGGCAGGTATTGCTCTTACTGACACTTTCGTTAAGGTTGTTTCTTGGTATGATAACGAGATTGGTTATTCCAATAAAGTGCTTGACCTTATCGCTCATATGGCAAAAGTTAATTTCCAAAAGGAAGTAAGTGATATGAAGCAAGAGGTTGTTGATAAAGTACAAGGTGCAGTAGATAAAGCAAAAGACTTCATCAATAATCTTGGTAAGTAATCCGTGTAAGTTTTCGGATATAATAAACCCGCGTCTGTTGTTAATCAATAGACGCGGGTTTATTATTGTCTTGTTTTGCTGATAGTCAGAAGGATAGTGCTAACTATACATTTTGCCTTCTATCCAATTGACAAGTCGCTTGGGTAAGATGGCATCTAAAAAAAGAAAAATTTTATATAATAATCCTCCTACATAGAAAGGTGCAGGTGATTTTTTATTGGCAATAGACCAAATTATTTGCGCCATCTCGGTTGGTTTTAATCCGTTCTGTTCGTCTTTTTCCATTGCTGCAATGGCTTTCTGCGCGTGCAAATATACCTCGTATCCTTTTTCCGATTTATTACGCGCATGAGTAAAGCCTGTCGCCACATCTCCGGGCATAAGACAGGAAACTCGGATATTAAAGTCGCTAACCTCATTTCTGAGAGCCAAGACAATGGCATTGAGAGCGGCCTTACTGGCACTATAAACACTTTGATAAGGCACGCTGAGAGTTGCAGCCACACTGCTCGTTATAACGATTGTGCCGCTGTTTTGACGGCGCAGAACAGGAAGAACGGATTGAAGAAAAAAAATCGCACCGAAGAAGTTCACGTCCATCTGCTTACGGATGTCTTCTTCGGTGGCAAATTCAAGGGGACCGCTTATGCCCATACCGGCATTGCTGACTGCAACATCTATATGGTCAGTCTGTTGCATAACTTCTTTTATTGCTTGTTCCACCGATTCACGCTTGGTAACATCGCAATATATATGCGTTATACCCGCTTTGTTTTCGCCGTGTCGGCTAAGTTCAAACACTTGCCAGTGTTCGGCGGCAAAGAGTTGAGCCGTTGCTTTACCTATGCCGCCCGAACCGCCTGTAATGACCAGTGTAGGCATAATATATTGCGTATTTATAAGGTTGGTGCGCCTTGTTTGAGTACGCGGGCGATAATATCGGTTGCTTCATCCAGTATAGCCTCTGTATGTGTAGCCATAAGTGTTGTACGAAGCAAACACTCGCCTTCCACACAAGCAGGAGCAATAACGGGATTGACATATACACCTTCATCAAACAGCCGTTTGCCGTAATAGAGCGTGGCAAGTGTGTCGTAGGTGAATATAGGAACGATGGGCGTTGGAGCCTCTATTATCTTCACTCCGGCAGTCAATAATGACTGTTGGAAATAGTGAGTCAGTTGCATAAGGCGTTGCGGACGTGTATTGTCTTCTTGCAATCGGTGTAGAGCCTCCAAAGCGGTGGCAGTGGAAGCAGGTGTCAGGCTCGCAGAGAAGATAAACGGGCGACTGGTATGACGTACATATTCAGCCACCCTGTTGCTCGTTAGCATACAGCCGCCTATGCTGGCAAGCGATTTGGAGAAGGTCAGCATTGTTATGTCAACCTTATCGGTAAGTCCGAAATGATTGGCTGTGCCCCTTCCGCCTTCGCCTAAAACGCCGAAACCGTGAGCATCATCCACCATAACTCGTGCACCATATTTCTCTGCCAATTCGCATATCTCCGGCAGACGGCATATATCTCCGCGCATAGAGAATACGCCGTCGGTAATGATGAGTTTGCCGGCCGATTCAGGTATAGATTGCAGTTTCTTCTCCAAGTCAGCCATATCAGAGTGTTTATAACGTAGCGAAGTGGCATAACTAAGGCGAGTGCCATCATATATGGACGCGTGATTTTCTCTGTCGTTAAGTATGTAATCGTCTTTGCCGCAGAGGGTGGAGATGATTGCCAAGTTGGTCTGAAAGCCCGTTGAGCAGGTCATTGCAGCCTCATAGCCTGTAAACTGCGCAAGTTCTTTCTCCAACTGAACGTGCAAGTCCAACGTCCCGTTTAAGAAACGGCTACCACTAACACCGGTGCCGTATTTTTCCATTGCTGCTATACCGGCAGCAATCACCTGTTCATCTTCTGTCAACCCGAGGTAATTGTTGCTTCCTAACATTATGCGCTTTTTTCCCTCCATTTCCACTACCGGAGCCTGACGCGACTCCAAGCAGTGAAAATATGGGTAAATGTTTTTGGCTCGAACCTTTTCCAAGAGTTCAAAGTGACATTTGTTGAACAGGTCCATTTTACTTAAAGGGCTTTGATTTCGTGGAGGATAGCAGTTGTTTTGCGAACTGCTGCTTCGCTATTACGGAGTTGCTCCATCTCTTCTTTGGAGATTTGCAATTCGAGGATGCGCTCAATACCGTTTTTACCGATAATACAAGGAACGCCGATGGTGATGTCCTTCATTCCGTATTCTCCTTCGAGTGATGCAGAGCAAGGAATCATCTTTTTCTGGTCTTTCAAGATGCTTTCAGCCACGCTGGCAGCAGCAGCCCCTGGAGCCATCCATGCGCTGGTACCAAGCAGACCGGTGAGGGTGGCACCACCTACCATTGTCTTTGCCACTACATCGTTAATCTCTTCTTCTGAAAGGAATTTAGATACGTGAACGCCATTGTAGGTCATAAATGAGCGAAGAGGAATCATTGTTGTGTCACCGTGACCACCGATAACAAAGCCTTCTACATCGTTGGCATTGCATTTGAGTGCTTGACTCAGATAATAACGCAAACGAGCACTATCCAATGCACCACCCATACCAATCACACGATTTCTGGGCAAACCAAGTGCGTGCAAGGTAAGGTAAGCCATAGTGTCCATAGGATTACTTACAACGATAAGAATAGCATTGGGGGAATAAGTCAGAACCTGTGTTGCCACGCTTTTTACGATGCCGGCATTAACACCGATCAACTCTTCACGAGTCATACCTGGTTTGCGGGGAAGACCGCTGGTAATGATTACAACATCTGAATTGGCAGTACGGCTATAATCATTGGTTACGCCTTCAACTACGGTATCAAAACCCATCAGTTGAGCAGTCTGCATAATGTCCATCGCCTTACCTTCGGCAAGACCTTCTTTGATATCAATCAAACATACTTCGTTGGCTACTTCATTCACTGCCAACACATTCGCACAAGTAGCACCTACGTTACCTGCGCCTACTACAGTTACTTTTGACATAAAATATAGATTTTTAACTTAATGATTTAACTTAAATCTCTTTTGCAAGCCGCAAAAATAGAGCAAAGATTACATTTGTGGAAATAATAGTATAAAAAAGTGTTAAAATGGCAATATATTATGGTTTATTTTTATCAAATTGCCAAGTCAAAGTTTTTATGAACGGATAAATAAACATAGGTAAAATAGTGTTAATCACCCACATCCACAAGGCAACGGTAAAAGATAAGGCAGGGTCTATTCCCATTCTTCCTAATACAAACACAGCCCAACCGCCTCGTATCCCCAAGTCCGCTGCAGGAAGGTTGGGGGTAACGGTAACAAGCACATAATAGGTTGGCAAAGCAATCAACACATCATTTAGAGGAATGGAAATGCCGGTAAATGACATTATTAAATAGAATTGCAAGAGCCAACATACATATCTTGCCGTACTTAAAAGAATGACATTCTTGCTGTTTTGAGGACGAAAAGCAGTCCAACGTGCCTGCTTCGTGTAATTCAATATACCTATAACCCCAATCAGCAAAACACCTGCTATACAAGCCCAAACAAGGCTATGCCATTCGTTGCGTTCTAAAAAAAACAAGGTAGGCACAATACCTATAACTCCTATAACCAAATCCTGAATCACACCGCCAAAAATGCCTAAACCCATTGCACGAGTTGGCGACACGCTGGAGGGGAGTAGAGTGAGTCTTGCCGGTATTTCGCCTACG
Source organism: uncultured Bacteroidales bacterium (assembly GCA_947167395.1). Classification (GTDB taxonomy): domain Bacteria; phylum Bacteroidota; class Bacteroidia; order Bacteroidales; family Paludibacteraceae; genus Colicola. Next base: position 11,943 of record CAMVHW010000001.1, on the reverse strand, counting down.
CGATATGGAGTTATGAAACCGCCTAACAAACCGCTGAACACACTCTTCAATGCCCTTATAGGCGAGATGAGCATCTCTTTTTTCAGAAGTTCGCGCCATTTGAGTGCCTCTAAATACAGATTAACAGCCATCAGCAGTACGCAACCTCCCAAACTGCATAAACGCCCTATCGAAAGATGTCGATATGGATATAGAAACTGCGCCCAATGGTCGAACGTAACCAATTGGTAAACAAGGTAGGCGTACGCAGCAACCATTACCACATATTGAACGACACGCATTATCTTTCCATAAGCCTTCATCGCGGCAAAAGTAGTGGTAGTGTTGCGGGTGTGCAAGTATTGCCGTACTTTTGCCTTGTAATGAAACGTTTCGCCCTTGTCATATATTTACTCCAAGCCTTCTCCGTCTTGCTTGCCGTCAAACCAACGGCATATAGAGTGGACGATATCATTACCGACATCTATCATACTCTTTCCGAAACGGAAAGTCTCGATTATGACGACCTATACGAGCAACTGATTATCTATACTCAAAACCCCATCAATCTCAATAACACTTCTCACGAGCAGTTGGCTGCGCTCCGCTTCCTCAGCGACAAACAAATAGACGACATCCTTTTGTACGTACACGAGCATCCGATGGATAGCCTCTATGAACTACAACTGATTAACAGCCTCGCAGACTACGAAATACGTAACCTCCTGCCTTTCGTTTGCCTTAATAAGGTTAAGAACGACAACCTTTACTGGCGTGAGGTCTTTCGTTATGCCAAGCACGACCTGTCCCTGCGAGTGGACGGCAGATACTTGGAAGACCCGCTACGCAACAAACAGCACGACCCTGTTTATTCCAAGTTCCGTTATCGTTTCAATTACCAAAATCGTGTTATGGCAGGTCTGACCCTCCAACGCTCCACCGGCTCGTCCCTGCAAGACTTGCTCTACGGAGGTTATATCCGGCTTAATAACTTCAATCATCTGCACACTCTCGTGGCAGGGCACTATCAAGCCTCCTTCGGGCAAGGTCTTGTCACTGCCTCTCCCTTTCGCTTGGGACACGGCGCATACGTCCTTAATGCCGCTTCCGCCCCGGAAGGTATCAAGCAATACACTTCGCTTACCACGCAAGGCTTGCAAGGCATCGGGACTACGCTGCGGTTCAACCCCATTGACATAAGTGCTTGGTATAGTATCAATAAGGACAACGACACATTGCGCCACCACGTCCTCGGCACAAACCTCACTTACAGACACCGACAATTCACTCTCCAACTGACTGCCATTGAGAACCTTTACTCCGACAGCGTTGCCTATTACTACGAGAACGCCAAGTATAATCGGAACTATTTCCGAGGCAACAGACAGTTCGTTGCCGGCGTGGCTTTCAAGTATAATTATCGCTGGGCGCAACTCTTTGGCGAATTGGCAACGGCTCAAAACCTCTCTCGCTGGGGTATAGGCACCATCATCGGCGCACAACTCTCCCCATGGCAAGACATCGGCTTCCTGCTGCTCTATCGCTACTACTCGCCCCACTTTGACAACACACAAGGCTATGCCTTCTCCGAAACGTCACGAATAAACGACGAAAACGGAGGATACGTAGGTGTTGACATCAAACGCCTCAAATCGTGGCGATTCAGCCTCTATGGCGACCTCTTTCGCTTTGAGCATATCAAATACGGCATACCCTACGCTCCTTCGTGGGGATATGATGTCGCTGCCGAAACGACATACCTCCCCTCCGACACGTGGCACACCTCGCTCAAAATTCGCTCCAAAAAGAAAGGCGATTCCTATGCTCATTCCCTCCGCTATCGCTTCGTGTGGAATAACGCAAATTGGCACCTTTTGTCGGAGGTAGACGCTATGTACGCCGTCAATTTTGCATATAGTATAACCCAAGACATACACTACCATTTCTCCTCCCTGCCCCTCTCTCTCCAACTCCGCCTGCAAGGATTCAGAGCCCTCAATTGGAACGACCGCATCTACATCTACGAAAACGATGTCCTATACGCCTTCACCTCACAAACCCTCTACGGCTTGGGAGGCAGAGCCTACCTCAACTTCCGCTACCAAATCCTGCCGCAACTTTCTCTCTATCTGCGATTTTCCGAAACACTCTATGCCGACCGATGGGCTAAACAACAAAAGATAAAACCTACAAGAACCGACATACATTTACTTTTGCGTGCAACGTTATAAAATTTTTGTCGTACTTTTGCCGCCAATATCCTAAACACTCATTATGTACCCACAACAAATCATCGACGCACTGCGCCACGTACGCTACCCCGGAACGGGCAAAGACCTGATTGAAAGCGGTATGCTCGAAGACGACATCCGTATCTCAGGCTTTGAAGTCTCCTTTTCGCTTATCTTCGATAACGACACCAATCCTTTTGTTCAATCCGTCGTCCGTGCTGCACAAACAGCCGTTCAGACCTACGTCAATCCCAACGCTGCCGTCACCGTATTCACCAAGTTCAAACTCACTCAACGCACCCCGGACACCGCACAACGCTCGCTCAACGCCAAACATACCATCGCCATCCATTCCGGCAAAGGCGGAGTGGGTAAGTCCACCGTCGCTGCCAACCTCGCTATCGCTCTCGCACAAAAAGGCTTCCAAGTGGGGCTCCTCGATGCCGATATACACGGTCCCAGTATGCCCAAGATGTTCCATACCGAAGACTGCCGACCCTTCTCCGTTGAAGAAAACGGACGAACACTCATCGAGCCTATCGAACAATACGGTGTCAAAATGCTCAGCATCGGCTTCTTCTTGGATCCACGACAAGCAGTCGTCTGGAGAGGAGGTATGGCAAGCAACGCTATCAAACAACTCATCGACGACGCTCACTGGGGCAACCTCGACTATTTCCTTATCGACCTACCTCCCGGCACAAGCGACATTCACCTCACCCTTATGCAAACACTCTCACTATCAGGGGCTATCGTCGTTACCACTCCCCAACCCGTCGCTCTCTCCGACGCAAGAAAAGGTGTGGATATGTTCCGCAACGAAAAACTCAACGTTCCTATCCTCGGACTTGTTGAGAATATGTCGTGGTTCACACCGCAAGAACTGCCCGACAATCGCTACTATATCTTCGGCAAAGACGGAGGCAAAAAACTCGCACAAGAACTCCAAATCCCCCTCTTGGGACAAATACCCTTGGTTCAATCCATACGCGAGTCAGGCGACGAAGGCACTCCTGTCACACTCCAACAAGGACACCCCGCCGCACAAGCCTTCCTACACATCGCCGACCAACTCTCCTAATGACCGCCTCCAAATCCATACAAGCCGCCGAACTGGGAACGCAACCCATACGAGAGTTGCTCTTCAAGTATGCTATGCCCGCTATTATCGCAATGACGGCAAGTTCGTTGTACAACATTGTGGATAGTATCTTCATCGGACACGGCTGCGGCGCACTGGCCCTCTCCGGACTAACCGTAGCCAAACCGATGATGGACATCTGTGCAGCATTCGGCAGCCTCGTCGGAGTGGGAGCAAGCACGCTGGTCGCTATCTTCCTCGGTGAAAAAAACTACCAATCGGCTGGAAGAGTACTCGGCAACGTCATCGTTCTCAACCTCATCCTCAGCCTCATCGTCATGATTGTCGGACTACTATGGCTCGAACCTATCCTACGCGCCTTCGGTGCCGGCAACAACACACTGCCATACGCCAAACACTATATGGAAATCATACTCTATGGCAACGTGCTGACACATATCTACTTCGGCCTCAACAATATGCTGCGCTCTATGGGGCACCCCAAGATAAGTATGGTGGCTACCATTGTCGCCGTTTCCGTCAATATAATATTAGACCCCATCTTCATCTTCACTCTCAATATGGGGGTTCGAGGTGCAGCACTCGCCACTATCATCTCACAAGCCGTCGCCGTGCTCTGGCAAATGACAGTCTTCTGCAACCCAAAAGAAATCATCCACTTTCATAAAGGCATCTGGCGACTCGACAAACATATCACCTACCGATCATTCGCTATCGGAGCCTCACCCTTCCTCATGAACCTCGCACACTGCCTCGTCGTCGTCATCATCAATAACCAACTCGTTCGCTTTGGAGGTGATATGGCTCTCGCTGCATACGGGGTCATCAACCGCTTCACATTCGTCTTCGCTATGATTGTTATGGGACTCAACCAAGGTATGCAACCCATAGTCGGATATAACTACGGCGCAAAAAAATATGCCCGTATGTTACGAGCATTCCAACTCACCGCCATCTGCGCCTCCTGCGTTATGGGAGCCGTCTTCGTCCTCGGCGAAGCAGCAACACAATGGATGATCTTCCCCTTCACTCACGACCCCCGACTCATCGCTGCCACCACACAACCTATGCGCATCCTGTGCTGCTCTATGTGGATGGTCGGATTCCAAATGGTTACAGGCAACTTCTTCACCAGCATCGGGATGGCGGGAAAAGCCATCTTCCTTAGCCTCACAAGACAAGTCATCTACCTCATTCCGCTCACACTGCTCCTACCGCTCATCTTCACTTCCCAACCTATATTAGGCGTGTGGTGGAGCCTGCCTGTTAGCGACACTCTCTCCGCACTCACTGCCGGCATAATGCTCTTCGTTCAAATCAAACGCTTCAAAAAAGCCATCAACGAAGGACATACTCTTTCCTGAACCGCTCAAAATCCAACGGAGAAGACTTCAACCGCTCGCTTACCCTCGCTATCCAACCCCTCTCACTATCTCCTCGCTCTATACCCGTTTCTCCTATCAAAGGCAACTGAATTGGTTTCATATCATACTGCCTGCAAAAAGCGTCCAAACACATCTGCGAAGCATTACGCTTACCCTCCAACGAATAACCCGCTATATGAAAGGACGCTAACAACGTATTCTCCGACTTCACCAACTCCTCTCTCACACACGGCTCACCCTCCCAACAATCAATCACACACTTCCTGCCGCTGCTCAACAAAGCCTCCTCATCTACCACTCCACCCCTCGCTGCATTGATAATCAACGCATCAGAACGCAAACGCGACAAAAACGTACTGTCACATAAGTGGTACGAATAATACCGCTCCCTTCCGTCATCATATGTCAGAGGTGTATGATAAGTTATTATATCACACCCGCTTACATCGCCCCATATACCTCTCGGAGGATCATTTTCCACTACCTCCAACCCCATCCTCCTCGCCATAGCAGACACCTTCTGACCTACATGACCTACACCAACCACTCCTATCGAACTGCAACTGCCTAACATCGGCTTGCAATACCTGATAGCCTCCTCCACATAATCACACACCGCCTGCGAATTACATCCCGGACAAGATACCCAAACAATACCATTCGCCTCGCAATACTGCCTGTCTATATGGTCATAACCTATCGTCGCTGTCGCTATAAACCTTACCTTCGAACCCTCCAACAACTCCCCGTCACACCGCGTCCTCGTGCGAATAAACAAAGCATCTGCCTCTCTGACAGACTCTCTCGTAATCTCGTCGAAAGGCAGACAACTAACTTCAAAAGACGACGGAAAAACGCCTCCTAAAAAAGGTATCTGATTATCAATTATTATACGCACTCTAATAACGTATATTATCTATTAAACGCACCTCTCCGCAATAAACCGTTACACAACCTACCGCATTCTCAAAACTCTCTGTCCTCTGCAAACTGTCACCATCCACTATCTCATAATATTCAACCTTCAAACCCTCTACCCCATTGATAGTGTCTGTCACCTTCTGCTCTACCTCCCTTACTGACATACTCTTCGCCCACTCCTTACTCGCAAACAATGTCTTCGATATATTAACAGCCGTCTGACGCTCCTCCGAACTCAATCGCTCATTACGACTCGACATAGCCAAGCCAGACTCCTCCCTTACTATAGGACAACCTACAATCTGCAAACTGCCGAAACTGCCCTTCAATGACGACCTGCCTACCATATAACGAATAATGGCAAGTTGCTGAAAATCCTTCTCGCCGAAATAGGCACGATCGGGACGAACAAGATAAAACAAACGACTCACCACCTGTACCACACCATTAAAATGACCGGGACGCATCTTACCCTCCATAACCTTGTCCAAACCGCCGAAATCAAACACAAAAGACTCCTCCATCTCCTCCTTCGTGTACATCTCATCCGCCGTCGGAGCAAAAATAAAATCTACCCTCTCACTCTCCAACAACGCAGCATCACGCTCCAACGTGCGTGGATACAACTTGAAATCATCCTTGTTGTTAAACTGCGTCGGATTAACAAATATGGACACTACACATACGTTGTTCTCACTCACCGAACGCCTGATCAATGACAAATGACCCGCATGCAAAGCACCCATAGTGGGCACCAAACCTATCGTCTTACCATGACTCTTACAAGCCTCTACCTGAGCCGACAACTCCTTCTTCGTCCTAATAATCTGCATATACTTTTCTACTTTTTTGGATTAAAAAACGCGCAAAAATAAACACATTTCAATTTTTGATATATAAAAATAGCAAAAAATAAAACTTTTTTTTGTACCAACAAATATCTTGAGTATCTTTGCGCGCTTTTTCAAACAAAAGGAAAGATGCTCGAGTGGTTGAAGAGGCACGCCTGGAAAGCGTGTAAACCTCAAAAGGGTTTCCGGGGTTCGAATCCCCGTCTTTCCGCTAATAAACTAAAACTCAACTAAAATTTCTAAAAGAATGAAAAACGTATTTGCATCACTTACCGTATTAGCAATGCTTTTCTTAGGCAATGCCGCTGCAATGGCTCAAGATGTTCAAGCACAAGACCAAACATCCGAACCAACCGAACAAGTCGTTAACGAGGCTGCACCCGCTGTCGAAACAACTCAAACAGTACAAGAAGAAGACGGCGGACTCGTGGCTCTCCACAAAACACTGAAAACAAAATTCATCGAAGGTGGTGCCGGTTTTATGGCTGCTACTCTCCTCTGCTTGGTCTTCGGTCTGGCTCTCTGCATTGAACGCATAATCTACCTCAGCCTCTCTAAAACAAATACCAAAGCACTCCTCGAAAATGTGGAAAAAGCTCTCAAAAACGGTGGTATCGACGAGGCTCTCAATGTTTGCCGCAATACACGTGGCCCCGTCGCATCTATCTTCTACCAAGGCCTCAGCCGCTATAACGAAGGTATAGACGTCGTTGAAAAAACAGTCGCAAGTTACGGAGGCGTGCAAATGGGTCTGCTCGAGAAAAACCTCAGCTGGATCAGTCTCTTCATCTCCATCGCTCCGTCGTTGGGATTCTTGGGAACCATCATCGGTATGATTGCCGCCTTCGATAAAATCCAACAAGTGGGTGACATCTCCGCTACCGTCGTTGCAGGCGGTATCAAAGTCGCCCTCCTTACAACACTACTCGGTCTGATCATCGCTATCGTTCTCCAACTCTTCTATAACTATATCCTCTCTCTCATCGAAGGACTCGTTAACGAAATGGAAGATAGTTCAATCAGCCTCCTCGACCTCGTGGTAGAATACGACGCTGCACAAAAGAAATAATATCCCGTTATTGATTAACCAATAATTGAACGATCCCTATGAAAAACTATAAATTGATTCCTCAAATTACCCTTTGGGTACTGCTCGCAATCGGTGTCGCCGTTTCGATACTGTTCTATGTGGGTGGCTCGGAAGGGTCGTTGGAAGTCGCAGGCGACTTCTTGGATATTCCTAAATTCTCCAACTTAATGCTCTTCTGGAACTACTTCCTCGTGTTCCTCGTATGCCTCGCTACGCTGTTCTTCGTTTGCGTTGACTTCGTTAAAAACCTTAAAGTCAACCGCAAAAAAGCACTTCGCCAACTTTGCGTTGTCATCGGCTTTGTCGCTCTCGTACTCATCTGCTGGGGACTCGGTAGCCCCGAAGAAGTACATATCGTCGGATATGAAGGCTCGGACAACGTAGGCGGTATGGCACGACTCAGCGACGCCTGCCTCTACCTCTCATACATACTGCTCGGAGGTACTCTGTGCGCTATGATTTTCGGAGTATGCTATACCAAAATGCTTAAATAAAAGTCTAACAACTATCAACAACTATGGCTAAGAAGATTCCACAGATTAACGCCAGTTCAATGGCGGACATATCATTCCTGTTGCTCATCTTCTTCCTTGTAACCACCTCTATGGACGTCAACCAAGGACTGGCAAGAAGACTGCCCGCCCCTATACCACCTGACCAAAAAGTGGAAGATACAGATATTAACAAACGTAACCTTATGGTCGTTAAAATCAATTCCGCTGACCAACTCATGGTACAAGGACAGTTGATGGACGTTAAACAACTCAAAGACGAAGCAAAAAAGTTTATCCTCAACGAGAACGACGATAGTTTCTATCCCAAACTCTACGAAGAAGACTTCGGAGCACCATTCGGAACACTCAAATACACCAAAGAACACGTCATCTCCGTGCAAAACGATGTGGACACACACTACCAAGCATACCTGAATGTGCAAAACGAACTCGTGGCTGCCTACAACGAACTGCGCGACGAATGTGCCCGTAAGTATTTCCACGTTCCCTACAACGAGTTGGACGAAGATACACAAAAACGTATCCAAAAGATATATCCCCAAAAGATTTCTGAGGCTGAACCTAAAAACTATGGAGGAAACTGATTATGGCTAAGATTCGTAGAAATGAAAAAAGAGAAATGCCGGCTCTTAACACCAGTTCACTGCCCGACATCATCTTTATGCTACTCTTCTTCTTTATGTCAGTTACCTCTATGAAAGAAGTAACATATAAGGTGCAGTTCACCACACCACAAGCAACCGAACTCACCAAACTCGAGAAGAAATCACTCGTCAGATATATCTACGTCGGTACTCCTACCGCCGAGTTCCGTAAACAATACGGTGCAGAAACACGTATCCAACTCGACGACGCTTTTGCAGACAAAAGCGAAATCGGAGACTTCATCATTAACGAACGCTCGGCTATGAACGAACAAGACCAAGGCCTGATGACAGTCTCTATCAAAGCCGACAAAGAAACACGTATGGGTGTTATCTCAGACATCAAACAAGAGTTGAGAAGAGCATACGCACTGAAAATCAGTTATGCAGCAACACAACGTACTAACTACTAAACTCTACCTTCACCCGAGTTTTCGTCTATAATTATGCGAGGCAGTTTATCCCAACAACTGCCTCGTTTAACATACAACTTATCTCTATATGACTATCACCGAACGATTCCTCAAATACGTCAGTTTTCATACCACTTCCGATGAAAACACTAACCTCACACCCTCTACAAAGGGACAAATGGTCTTGGCTCAATACCTCCGCGACGAAATGCTCCAACTCGGACTCCAAGACGTAACCCTCGACCATAACGGCTATCTTATGGCTACCCTTCCCGCTAATACCGAAGGCAAACCTACCATCGGATTCATCGCTCACATGGACACCGCACCCGATGCCTCTGGAGAAAATATCAAACCACGTATAATCACTGACTACAACGGCGAAGACATTCTCCTCAATGAAGAACTCAACATCGTCCTTGAAACAGCCAAATACCCCGAAATACGTAAGTATAAAGGACAAGACATTATCGTTACAGACGGCACTACACTCCTCGGCGCAGACGACAAAGCAGGGGTCGCTGAAATAATCTCTGCCTGCGAATACCTTATCCAACACCCAGAAATCAAACACGGCAAAATACGCATCGGCTTCACTCCCGACGAAGAAATAGGACAAGGTGCCGACCACTTCGATGTCAAACAATTCGGCTGCGACTTCGCATACACTATGGACGGAGGTGCAATAGGGGAACTCGAATACGAAAACTTCAACGCCGCCTCCTGTAAAGTGACTATTCACGGCGTTAACGTCCACCCCGGATACGGCTACCGCAAAATGAAAAACGCCATTCTCATAGCACAAGAATGGCTCGAACGTATGCCACAACACGAAACACCCGCACAAACAAATGGATATGAAGGATTCTTCCATATAACTTCCTTCCAAGGCTCTGTCGAAGAAGCCACACTCGCCTTCATCATTCGTGACCACGACCACCAACACTTCCTCGACCGTAAAGACCTATTGCAGCAACTCGCACACGCCTTCAACGAACAATACGGACAAGGAACAATAGAAATTACCATACGCGACCAATACTACAATATGCGCGAAAAAGTAGAACCCGTAATGCACATAGTTACACTCGTCGAAAAAGCAATGAAAGAAGTCGGGGTCGCACCCAAAGTCCAACCTATCAGAGGAGGTACGGACGGTGCCAGACTATCCTTCGAAGGACTCCCATGCCCAAATATATTCGCAGGAGGTGAAAACTTCCACTCACGATTCGAATACCTCCCAATTCCAAGTATGCAAAAAGCAATGGAGGTCATTCTCAAAATCGTACAAAACGCATAAGACAACTTAACATTAACTCTAAAAAATAACCATCACTATGTTAAAGGAAACACCTTTTACGGCAACCCATATCGCTCTGGGTGCTAAAATGGCTGACTTCGCCGGTTTTAATATGCCTATTCAATACCCAACAGGCATCAACCAAGAACACCTCATTGTACGTAACGGAGTAGGAGTATTCGACGTAAGCCACATGGGAGAATTTTGGGTAAAAGGAGAAAAAGCACTCGACTTCCTCCAATACATCACCACTAACGACGTATCCGCTCTCACACCGGGTAAAGCACAATACACCTGCTTCCCTAACGGTAAAGGCGGTATAGTGGACGACCTCATTCTCTATATGTACTCCACTACCAAATACCTTCTCGTCGTTAATGCCGGCAATATAGACAAAGACTGGGCTTGGGTTAATCAACAAAATACCGAACGCTTTAACGTTCAACTCGAAAACGCCTCCGACCAATACGGACAACTCGCCGTACAAGGTCCCAAAGCAACCGAAATGCTACAACGCCTCACCGACGCTGAACTCGCTGCCATTCCCTACTACTGCTTCCGCGAATGGAGTTTCGCAGGTGTACAAGGCGTCATACTCAGCAACACAGGCTATACAGGCGCAGGAGGATTCGAGCTCTATTTCAAAAAAGAATACGGCAAACAAATTTGGGACGCCCTCTTCGAAGTGGGTAAAGATTACGGACTCGCTCCTATCGGACTCGGCGCACGCGACAGCCTCCGCCTCGAAAAATGGTTCTGCCTCTACGGACACGACATCGACGACGAACACTCACCACTCGAAGCAGGTCTCGGATGGATTACTAAATTCAACGCCAAAGACTTTATCGACAAAGACTTCCTACTCCGCCAGAAAGAGCAGGGTTTGACACGCCGCTTGGTTCATTTCATTATGCAAGAACGTGCCATACCGCGTAACGGCTACGAAATATGCAACGCTGAAGGAGAAACAATAGGTAACGTAACATCAGGCATTATGCTGCCCAATACCAAACAAGGCATCGGTATGGGCTATGTCAAGATTGACTACAAAAACCCCGACACCGTTATCTACGTTAAAATCCGTGAAAAACTCTGCCCCGCTACCGTGGTCAAATAACCCCCCTATCGTTTATATCATTCCTATTATATATCTTCAATCTTGTCTTTTATATCTTTGTATAATTATATAAATCGTTTATATTGTTTCTATCTTCTAATTGGATAATTGCTATAAATCGTTTATATTGTTCCTATCTTCTAATAGGATAATTGCTATAAATCGTTTATATTGTTTCTATCTTCTTTCATTGGTATAATTATTATAATAGGAATACAAAGAATAGCAGGCGGCAACCCCTTTGCCGCCTGCCTCTGTCTATATATTTCTCTCTCTCTATCCTCTCTCTCTATCCCCCACCCCCCCCCTCCCCCTCCCCCCTCTTTGCTTCGCCGTATTCAGCTGCGCTATCCTCCACCCCACCACACTCCCCTCTTCCCACCTCCACTTACTGC